>JANONA010000381.1:0-5762 GCA_031420575.1 Nitrospirota bacterium
TTTTGTGTCATTCCGAACGAAGTGAGGAATCTTTCAGTGTAATAAAAACAAGGATTTCTCCCGCTGGTCGAAATGACAAGACTGCGTTTCTTAGACTTTTGCAAGAGTCTCTATCCATTATGACTATGACGTTCAGCGGGAATTTTTATAAAGTCAGCGCCACACTCCTCATTGTTGCCGCATTTGTCTTCAGCGGCTACCTTCTTTTACGAGGAAGAGTTATCACCATGCCTTCCCTGTTTCGTCCCGCACCCGGAGCGCGATTGCTCATGAGCATGGACGGGTTCAGGTTCACCCAGTCCGAGAACGGACGGGTCTCGTGGCGCATGAACGCCGGGAGCGCGGACCTGTATGAGAACAAGGAGGCGCAATTACATGACGTCAAAATTGTGTTTACGAGCCCCGAGAACAAGGAAGCGACGATGTTTGGCGATACCGGGACCATGGATACGTCAAGCGGGAACGCTTCTCTCCGCCGGGTGACTCGTGACGTCAGGATTGTCACTAATGACGGCTATCTGCTGACGACGAACTCGCTCTCCTGGAAGGCCGGCGAGCGGGTTGTCCGGACTGCCGATCCGTTCAAGCTGCTCGGAAGCGAAATATACCTCGAAGGGGTGGGAATATCGGCGAATGTTGATATGCGCACGATTAAGGTCAGGAACAATGTCAAAGCCGTACTTCAGGAATAGCCTCCTTCTCGCGGCATCCTTCATTCTCATTGCGGCGACGCCCGATGATACACGACCCGACAAGAACGCGCGGGAACCCTTGGTTATTACCGCTGACCGTATGGATGCGGAGCAACTCGGCGAAAAGGTGACGTTTACCGGGAATGTGACCCTCAAAAAGGAGGGGATGACTCTTTCGTCGGACTTCATGATCGTGCTTTACGACGCCGGGTCGAAGGACATCAGGGAAGTCGAGGCGCGGGGTAATGTCGTGGTGCGCAAGGAAGACAGGGTGGGACTCTCGGATCATGCAGTGTATTCCATCCGCGGGGAAACGATCGTGCTCACCGGAGACGCCCGCATCATCGAGAACGAAAACCAGCTTGGCGGAGAGAAAATAACACTGTTCATGGCCGACGACCGCAGTATTATTGAAGGAGGCGGGAAGGCAATACTCTACCAGGACAAGGCGCGGGAAAGCAGGAAGAGAAAGTAACCGACATGGACGGCATACAGGCGCTTGAGGCAATACAGTTGGAAAAAAGCTACCGCGGCAGAAAGATCGTCCGGGGTGTAAACTTGCAGGTCAAGTATGGAGAGGTCGTCGGTCTTCTCGGACCGAACGGGGCGGGCAAGACCACGACGTTTTACATGGTCGTCGGGCTTGTCCAGCCGGACCAGGGCAGGGTGTTCCTTGACGGCATGGATATCACAAAAATGCCGATGTATCTGCGGGCGAGGAACGGCATCGGCTATCTGCCCCAGGAACCGTCCGTCTTCAGGAAACTGACCGTCGCGGACAATCTGATGGCCATTCTCGAGACCATGGATCTTTCAGGCGTTGAACGCGGGGAGCGGCGGGATCAGTTGTTGGCCGAACTGGGGATCGCGCACCTGGCCGGCAGCATGGCATATACGCTTTCGGGAGGGGAGCGCCGAAGGGTTGAGATAGCCCGAGCCCTTACGCTGTCACCGAAGTTCATTCTTTTGGACGAACCTTTTGCGGGGATCGACCCTCTTGCGGTCCAGGATATCCAGGGGATCATTTCGCTCCTGAAGAGCAAGGGAATCGGGGTGCTGATTACCGATCACAATGTTAGGGAGACCCTCGCCATTACCGACCATGCATATATTATCAGCGAAGGGGAGATCATCGAGGCGGGAAGCGCGGCTGAAATCACGGCAAGCCCGCGAGTACGGCAATTTTACCTTGGCGAGGCTTTTCGGTTATAATTTAAATGGAAGCACGGCTCGAACTAAAACTTCAGCAAAAACTCATCATGACGCCACAGCTCCAGCAGGCCATCAAGCTGCTGCAGTTGTCGCGTCTCGAATTAGTGCAATCGGTCTCACAGGAACTGATCGAGAACCCCGTTCTGGAAGAGGTGACTACCGAGGAGTCCGAGGAAGAATTATCAGGAGACGAAGGCGAGACTGCCCCAGAGCTGCAACCGGCCGCGGAAACGCGGAACGAGGTTGCGCTCGGGCAGAAAGGGACCCAGGAACTCAAAAGCAATCTCGAACTCGGCCCTCAGTGGGATGAATACCTCAATGAGATGGGAGACGGCCGTGATTACGGCAATGCCGAAGCTGATGACAAAGAACTGCCTTCCTACGACCAGACCCTCACACGCCGCCCTTCCCTGAGCGACCACCTGCTGTGGCAGCTCCACCTTTCAGAATCTGATCCCGGCTTAGTGAAAGGCGGAGAATGGATCATCGGCAATCTCGATGATGACGGTTATTTTCGCGCCACACTCGACGAGCTTGCGCAGCAGTCCGGGTTGTCCTTACGGGAGATGGAGATGGCGCTCGATCTTATACAGGGTTTTGATCCCCTGGGTATCGGCGCACGAGACCTCCGGGAATGCCTCCTGATCCAGGTGAGGCAACTGGACCTTCAGGGTACGCTCGTCGAGAAGATCATCCAGAACCATCTTGGGGATCTGGAAAAGAAAAAATATCCGGACATCGCAAAGGCGCTCAATGTTACGCCTCAGGAGGTGATGGAGGCGTCGCGGGTAATCATCCACGAACTGGAGCCGAAGCCCGGCAGGCCTTACGCCGCTTCCGATACCAACTATGTGGTTCCGGACGTCTATGTGATCAAGGTCGAGGACCGCTATGTGGTGCAGCTCAACGACGAGGGGCTTCCGAGGGTCCGCATCAACTCCTACTACCGCAAGCTGCTCAGCCGGAAAGAGGCCATCGACAAAGTGACCAGGGAGTACGTCGAGGAACGCCTGCGCTCGGCCCAGTGGCTCATCAAGGGGATGGAGCAGCGAAACAAGACCATTTACAAAACGGCCGAGAGCATTGTCAAGTTCCAGCGTGAATTTTTTGACCACGGTATCGCGCAGTTGAGGCCCATGGTGCTCAAGGACGTGGCGGAAGACATCGGCATGCATGAATCCACGATCAGCCGCGTGACGACGAGCAAGTATATGCACACCCCGCAAGGCATTTTCCCGATGAAGCACTTCTTTACAACGGGGTTTTCCGCCGGGACCGGGACCGAGATTTCCTCGCTGACCGTCAAAGACACGATCCGGAAGATGGTCAAGGAGGAAGACCCGGCAACGCCGCTCAAGGACCAGCGGATCGTCGATGTTCTGAAAGCGCGGGGAATCGATATTGCGAGAAGGACGGTGGCGAAATACCGCGAGGAGCTCAGGATACCGCCGACGAGTGTACGGAAGAGGATCGGGTAATTTTACATCATTCACCAAGGAGGGTACACTATGCAGGTTACCGTGATAGGAAGACACATCGAGGCAACGGAAGCGCTCAAGCAGTACGCAACGGAAAAATTAAGCAGACTGGAAAAGTATCTCCCGAAAACCATTCAGGTGGTTGTTACCCTTTCCGTCGTAAAAAAAATTCACCATATCGCCGAAGCGGTGATCAAATCCAACGGCCTGCTGATCCAGGCGTCGGAAGAAACCGAAGAGATGTATTCGGCGATCGACCTCCTGACCGCGAAGCTTGAGCGGAGGGTAAGGAGATACAAGGAAAAGCTGGTTGACCACAAGCATCAAAACAACAAGGCCGAATTCGTTGCCGCGGTTTCGATGTCGTCGCACCCCGAAGACCGTATCCCGCGGATCATCAAGACCAAGCGTTTTGATCTCAAGCCGATGCAGCCGGAGGAAGCCGTGATGCAGATGGAGCTTTTAGATAAGGACTTTTTCATTTTTGCGAACATCGGCAGCGGCCAGGTGAGTGTTATTTACAAGAGGAAAGACGGAAATGTGGGGCTCATCGAACCCGCGCTGTAAGGATGTGTCGTGATGCCCGTGCTCGTGAAGGTTACGGTAAAGGAACTGATGGGAAGCGCGGTGGTTCTCGCGGGACGCGCGGGGCTCTCTCGGGAGATTCTGTCACCGCGAATGACGACTCCCGAGCTTTCTTCGCCGGGGTCAGGGAAAGGGATCGCCTCGTGCGTTATGCATATCCGCCCGAGCCAGGTTGCTTACCTGTGCTCGCTTCCCGAAGGTGAGCGGATCCGGCTTGCCCGTGCTCTCATGAAACAGAAGCCCGCCTGCATCCTGGTAAGCGGCGGTAAAACCTGTAAAGAGCTTCTTGCTGCCGCGGCAGCTTCGAAAATCCCGGTTCTCAAAAGCGGAAACCTGCCGAACCTTCGCCGCCTCCTGGCGGAGAAACTTTTGCCGAGAATCAGTCTTCACGGCGTTCTCGTGCGGATTTTCGAGCTCGGCACGCTCATCATCGGAGAAAGCGCGGTCGGCAAGAGCGAGGCCGCTCTCGACCTGGTGCTCCGAGGCCACAAATTAGTTGCCGACGATATAGTGCTCCTCGAGAAAACGGACGACGAGGTCAGCGGCGGACCGACGGACCTGGGTGCGGACCTGTTGCAGATCAGAGGACTGGGGATCGTCAACATCCGCGCGCTGTACGGTGAATCGGCAACGGTCAGCGCGTGCAAGGTCGGGTTAGTGGTGGAACTGGAAGAGTGGCGCACGGGCCGGCAGTACAGCCTCGTCGGTCTGCGTGAGCGGCGCTACCGGATCCTCGGCGTCAACCTGCCCTATCTGAAACTGCCGGTCAAGCCGGGACGGAACATGGCTACGCTCATTGAAGTGGCGGCCAGAAATCAGCTGCTGAAAAAACGCGGCATTTATACCGCGCGGGATCTTGACAAAAATCTCAGAAAGAGGCTTGCCGGATGAATCGTACGCGCTTCGTGGTTGTTACGGGTCTTTCAGGCTCAGGCCGGAGCGCAACACTGAAGGCCTTCGAGGACATTGGGTTTTACTGCGTGGATAACCTCCCGCTCATGCTGCTTTCCGCCTTTGTCGAATACGCTCAGGGCTCGGAAGAGGCCTTCCGTTCCGCCATCGGTATCGATATCCGGGAAAAGGGGTTTCCCGAACGGTTCCCGATCCTGTACGGAGAGTTGAAGTTACAGGGCCACGCCATTGAAATGCTTTTCCTGGATGCGTCGGATCAGACCATTGTGCGGCGTTTCAGCGAGACGAGAAGGCCTCATCCGCTCGCGCGGGGCGCGACACCGTTGCTGGAAGGCATCAGACGGGAACGGACAGCGCTTGCCGAGGTCAGGAAGCTGGCCGACCGGATCATAGATACCTCGGACTACACGGTCCATGATCTGCGCCAGACGATCGAACAGCGCTACACCGAAGGCGATGCGGGCAGGCTTATGGCGATCACCTTAGTCACCTTCGGGTACAAGTTCGGGGTCCCCTGCGACCTCGACCTCCTGTTCGATCTGAGGTTTCTGCCTAACCCGCATTTTGTGCCTGAACTCCGGCCCCATACGGGGGAGGATCCGAGGGTCAGGGAGTACATCATGGCACGGCCTGATTCCGTCGAGTTCCTTGTCAGGTTCCAGGGCTTTCTTGAGTACCTCCTGCCGCGCTACCGGAGCGAGGGAAAGAGCTATCTTACGATCGGGTTCGGATGCACGGGCGGCAGGCACCGGTCAGTCGCAGTCTCGCTGATGATCGCGGAGCGCCTCAGACAGAGCGGGTACGACGTCACTATCAAGCATCGGGATAAGGGGTAACTACTCAGGTTCAAAGTTCCAAGGTTCACGGTTCAAGGTTAAAGAGC
>JANONA010000382.1:0-1707 GCA_031420575.1 Nitrospirota bacterium
GGCTGAAACCTTGACCACCTTGCCCTTAACCACAACGGTCTTTTTGTTCAATGCTATCCGCTTTTTAAATATCTCGCCAACGGTATACGCGTTCGGGCCGGTGGCCTTTTCCACCTGCACACTCATGTCCGCCGGAGAGGCCGCTGACGTGCTGCCGGTCGCTTTTTTCCCGGCGTTGCCATGGCCGGCCGGCAAACCGCTCCCGGCTTGCGGCGATGCGGCGGGACCGCCCGAGAAGATGATCGAGTCGAAGGTCCTTCCCAGCGCATTGCTGGTAAAATTGGGCATCTCCTGGCCGGGTTGGAACGACAGCTCCTGTCCCACCGTGACCTTCATCTCCGGTACCGCCACCCAGGTCTTTTTTCCGCTTTTTTCAATGCTGACATAGGTGTATCCGCCGGCATTCATGCTCTCAACCACCTTGCCCGAGAGGGAAGAGGAACCGGCCGAAACATCCGCTTTTTTCGCCTTCATTTCCTGCGTCGGCATGGGTGAAGCCTTTTCCTGCGCGGCAAAGGCGGCAACAGCGGAAATTGCCACCAGAGCGATGACTGCACATGATACTGCATACTTGTAAAGTCGTTTCATTTTTTGCTCCCTCTGTCGGTGATTTGATTCAGCCCGTCGTCGGGTGAATCATAATTTTATGCGGTGGAAGCTTACTTCTTTTGCCGGAAATAATCAAGCGGGTTTTTATGACGTGGGTTTTTATGACGACTGGTGGAACTACCGATGCGTGATGCCCCGGTAAGAAGGATGCTGTTGAAAGAGATACCGTGAGCGATCAGAGAGGTTTTTTCCGCAGAACAGCGGAGTCGGTGCCCTTCTGGAGCAGGTCGAGCATGCGGGCAATGGACTCTTCATGGAGTTCGTGGATAAGCGCCCTGTCCACGCCACGCCGCCTCTTCTTGTTCAGGAAGGAAAGGAATACCATGCTCTTGTAGATCCTCTTGTTGGTCTTGAAGGAGAACATATAGCGGTCCAGGGAATTCTCGAGCAGCAGGTCGCTCCTCTTCTTGACCGAATTGCTGATCATAACCGTCTGGAGCCAATAGGTCTTGTCGATAATGCTGTCGGCCTTCATCTCGGTCCAGGTATGGCCCATGTTCCCCATATCATCCGTCAAGGTCTCGTGTGCCACGGTGTCGGCAGCCAGGTGTCCCAGATAACCATAGGCAAAGGCCCGTTCGGGCCAGGTCTTTGTCTGGTCCAGGAGCTTCAGACCCACGTCCCAGGAGTGCGAGCTTTTGTCGTCAGGGAGATACTTTTTGCCGAGGATTATATCGGCCATAAGATTGCCGTAGAGGAAATCCTGACGGTGTTTTTTGAGGAGAGCGAGGATGCCGGCGGGGATGAGCGGCGCACAGTTAAGCAGCTCATTGCCGAGATACATGTGAGTCAGGGGACCCCAGGCAAAGGCAAAGGAAGGGACCAGGATGAATCCGGATAATAATAAGACAAAATACATGGATAACTTCCTCTGCGAGCCGATAGTATAATAGCGCAAAACGTGTTTATGGTAACTCTTCCGGGGTCCTGCGTCAACACAAAAGTCGGCCGGCGGGGAGGAATTCGCGCGCGGAATACATCAGGACCGCTATTTGCAGCCTGCGCAGGAAGACGATGAGCAGCCGCCGCAGCCCGTGCCGCCGCTCGAAGATGGCGATGACGAACTGCTTGAAGACCTGCCCGCGCCGAAGCGAGACA
>JANONA010000383.1:0-3802 GCA_031420575.1 Nitrospirota bacterium
GAGGACCGTTCTCCCATTCGGCAGCCTTTCCTCTTTGACCTCCATGACCGCGGTCCCCGCAGTGATGATTTTCGACCAGCTGATTTCGTACGTCAGCCTTTCTCCCGGCTTAAACGCCTGGATGCGCGGAGGGGGGGAGACGATTGACTGTTCTTCCGCGCCAACGGCGTGGGGAACAAGCACCAGGCCGAGGGCAAGGAAACACCGGGCTGCCGGACGCCCCAACCGACGACAACCCTGAAACACCTTCCGCATATTCATCACCCTCCCCGCCCTCTCTTCACTTATAGCCATGCCTCGCTCGCTTTGCGCGATCAATGAGATAAAACATCCGAAGATTCGATCCTTACTCCTTCGATCGGCCCGCAAAAGGTGAAGCGAGAAATCAGAGGTAACGGTCACGCAAGGAAAGGTTTGCGGCGCCTCCCGCATGAAGAGAGTACAATAAGCGGGCCATAATTGCAAGGGGTTCGGTGGGGTCAATGGGGTCGGTCGCCCTTCCGCCCCCCGATCCTCGGGATCTGCGACTTGCCTTTGGCTCGTACTTCTGATACTATCCTTCAGGTTCTCGTACAGGGGACTTTCACCCCATAAGCGTGACCTATAAACTCATGAACACTACCATCCGCGCAAAAAAATCCCTGGGCCAGAACTTTCTCAAGGACCAGCGCTATCTCAACAAGATCGCTGATTCGGCCCATGTCGGACCGGGAGACCAGGTGCTCGAGATCGGGCCGGGGCTCGGCCATCTCACGAGGGTACTGACACAACGGGCGCGGAAGGTCCTGGCCATCGAGGTGGATGACCGGCTTATTCCGCATCTGCGGAGCGAATTCAGCGATGCGCGGAATTTCGAGCTTCTTCATGCTGATGCGCTCGAATATGACTATGCGAAGCTCACCGGCCGATGGAAGGTCGTGGCGAACCTTCCCTACTATATTTCCACACCAATCATTCAAAAGCTTCTTGCGCATCGGGAAAAGTTCATCAGCCTCACCCTCATGCTCCAGAAGGAAGTTGCCGCGCGCATCGCTTCCCCGCCAGGGGGCAGGGAATACGGCTATCTTTCCGTACTAACGCAGTTCGACACGGCGCCTCGGATCGAGTTCATGGTCCCCCGGGACGCCTTTACACCCAGGCCCGAAGTTGACTCGGCGGTGATCACGCTCACCATGCGCGATCAGCCCGCGGTCGCTGTCAAGGACGAGGCCTTCTTCATCCGGGTGATCAAGGCCGCGTTCTCCCAGCGCAGGAAGACGCTCCGAAACGCCCTGAAGCAGCTTGAAGTCCCCAAAGAAAAGATGGATGCGGTACAGGGCGCTACGGGTATCGACCTCGGGCGCAGGGCGGAGACCCTCACCGTCCTGGAGTATGGAAAGCTGGCTGATTTTTTACTTTCCTGATTCCTTCGCGGGTAATACACGGGCGGTAACACGAATGACGCCGACCCCCTTTTTCGCCTTGACATTTCATCATCTTGCCATATAATAAACGCCGGATCATTCTTGCCGGGTAGAGGAGTTTTTCATGAAAGACGCAATCATAAAAGCATTCGAAGAGAGCGCTCAGATAAAGGTCGCGTTCGTCAGGGAAAACGTTGACAAGATTGTGGAAGTCGTCCTGCTCATCGCGCAGGCGTTCCGCGAGGGCAAAAAGGTCCTTCTCTTCGGCAATGGCGGGAGCGCCACCGACGCCTCGCACCTCGCCGCCGAGTTCGTGAACCGCTTTCTCATGGAACGGCCTCCCCTGCCCGCGATCGCGCTGAACACCGACGTCGCCGTGCTCACGAGCATCAGCAACGATTATGACTATTCGCAGGTATTTTCGAAACAGCTCGCCGCGCTCGGCCATGAGGGCGACGTGGCGATCGGTCTCAGCACGAGCGGCAACTCGCCGAATGTTATCAAGGCAATCGACGTGGCGAAAAAGAACGGCTTGAGGACCATCGTCCTGACCGGGGGCTCCGGCGGCAAGCTGGCGAAGATGGCGGACCATACGTTCATTGTCCGGACAATGACCACGGCGCGGATCCAGGAGACCCACATCACGCTCGGCCATACCATCTGCCAGATGGTGGATGAAGAGCTGTTCGGCAACCACGGCAAACCCCGGTAACCGGGTAAACGGACCCCATGAAAAAAATCGACACCTCACGCATCAAAACCTACTCGGTCAAGGGCCGCGAAAGCAAGGTCCGGACCGACGATTTCGCCAGGCCCTACAAGAAGGGCGCGCGTTTCAGCGATTTCCTTTCCTCCCTTCCGAACATTCTCGCGTCCCGGCATTTCAAGGACGTTGCAGCCGCCGTTGTCCAGGCACGGAAGGACAAGCGACCGGTAATGCTCGGCATGGGCGCCCACGCGATCAAGGTAGGATTGAACCCGGTGCTCATCGATTTGATGGAGCGCGGGATCATCACGAGCCTCGCGCTCAACGGCGCGGGCATCATACACGACTTCGAGCTTGCCCTGATCGGCCGGACCTCGGAGGACGTTGACAAGGAAATTTTGACCGGGGCTTTCGGCATGGCCGAGGAGACCGGCGGCATGCTGAACCAGGCGATCAATTCGGCGCGCCCGAACGAGGGCATCGGCGCGGCAGTCGGCAGGATGATCCAGAACAACGATTTCCCGTACAAAGACCGGAGCCTGCTCGCCGCCGGCCACCGCTTGCAAATCCCGGTGACGGTCCATGTCGCGATCGGAACCGACATCATCCACATGCACCCCTCCTTCGACGGCAAGGCGACCGGCGAGGCCGCTCACCGTGATTTTCTGACCTTCTGCTCCCTCGTATCCGAGCTCGAGGGCGGCGTGTACATCAATCTCGGCTCCGCGGTGCTGTTGCCCGAGGTCTTCCTGAAAGCCGTGACCCTCTGCAGGAACCTCGGCCATTCCCTTCTGCGCTTCACCACCGTGAACATGGACTTTGTCCAGCACTACCGCCCCAACACCAACGTGGTGCGCCGTCCCACCCAGGGAGGCGGCAGGGGCTTCGCGCTCACCGGCCATCACGAGCTCATGCTCCCCCTTCTTGCCGCGGCGATCATCGAGTCCCTGTAAACGCTCTATGAGGTTCTCTGAATTCCACGCACTCATGCGCGGCGATTTTGCCTTCACGGGCAAATCCGGCGATAGTAATGATCAGGGACCGGGAAAGGATCCCACTGTTGCATAGCGAAGATGTTTTACCTCTGCCCGTCCTGGGACAAAAAAGAAACGAGGATATTTGAATTTACTACTGAACAATTTGCGCATACCCGTTGAAAAGGACGGGGGGGATGAATATAGAAAAGCAGTTGCGCAAAAACTGAATGTTGATGAGACAACCATACACCTCGTCAAAATACTGAACAAGTCGCTTGATGCCGGCGATCAAGAGCAATTCTACTACGAAATATCACTCGTGGTTGCTACTTCCGACAGCTTTGCCAACGCAGAAAACCTTCCTGAATATACCGAAAAAATAGCGAAAGAAAAAAAATCAAGAAACAGCGCAGAGAGGCCGGTTGTCATCGGTTTTGGCCCCGCCGGCATGTTCGCGGCTCTTGAACTGATTGCCTCTGGGCTCAAACCGATCATATTCGAACGGGGAAAAAAGCTGGAAGAGCGCTCCCTTGATGTTCAAAAATTTATGAAAGAAAAAGTGCTCGATCCTGAATCGAATGTCCAGTTCGGCGAAGGCGGCGCAGGCTCGTATTCAGACGGGAAGCTGTTTTCCCGGAAAACGAATAACGAATATATCAACAAGGTGCTGGATACGTTCATCAAGTTCGGCGCGCCTGAAGAAATAGGGTATGTCA
>JANONA010000384.1:0-9197 GCA_031420575.1 Nitrospirota bacterium
GTGATGGTATGGGCGACAAAATCCGGTTCCCTGAGGTTCTCAGGCCTTACATTTCCCGGATCGTCAGGAGCAAATCCGGATTGCACCAGAATCGAGTGCGCGCCTGCTCGCTGCCCAAGCTCCACATCGCTCCACTTGTCACCGACCACGTAGGACCGCTTCACGTCGAGAGCGAGGTCCCGCGCCGCGCGGTCGATCAATCCGGTCCCCGGTTTTCTGCAGTCGCAAATCATGGTATAGCGCGAATTCCCCTCCGTCGGATGGTGGGGACAGTAATACACCGCATCGATCCGCGCCCCTTCTTTCCGAAGCATCCGGTCGAGACGTTCATGGGTCTCATGGACCAGCGCTTCGGGGAAATATCCACGGGCTACGCCCGACTGGTTTGTCACGAGAACCACCTTCAGTCCGGCCTCATTTAACCGTTTGATCGCCGCGCCGGCGCCGGGAATCAGCCTTAAGTTGTCGAGGTCGCACAGGTATCCCACTTCTTCGTTTACCGTGCCGTCCCGATCAAGAAAAACCGCGCTATGCATGACCCAATCCCTCAAGGAGAAACAATTCCCATTCATCCCGTTCGCCTACGGTCAGCTCAATCCTGAGCGCCCATATACCGTCGGCGTTTATGTTCTTTAATCGTACCGCATCTTTTTCCGTGGTGACGATCATCCCGATCTTTGCGTCCGCTGCTTTCTGAAATACCGCCGCCAGGTCCGATTTCTGATAGTTAAAATGATCAAGATAGGCGCATTCCGCGACAATGTCCGCGCCAAGCGACCGGAGCAACGAGGTAAACGACTCCGGCCGCGCAATACCCGAGAGCGCGAGGACCTTCGAACCGCGCAAGGAGGAAAGCGGCTTGATATCACCGCTGCGGCAGCCTACCAACTCGATCGGGGTTTGGCAAGAGGTAAATATCCGGGCACGGGTATTTTGCCGGATGGTTTCTTTCAGCAATTCCGTATCCTCCGCTCTGTCCGCGTTGGTAATCAGCACAGCGTGTGCCCGATCGAGTGCGGCAATCGGTTCCCGCAATATACCCGCGGGGAAAAGTTTCCCGTTTCCAAAGGGATCTCTCGAATCAACGAGCACAATATCAAGAGTTCTCTCGAGTTGAATATGCTGAAATCCGTCATCAAGGATCACGGTATCCGGGTTGAATCGCCGTAGAGCTTCAAGCGCCGCCTGGTAGCGCTTTCGGCCCGCGACAACGGGCACCCCGGGAAGTTTTGATGCGATCAACACCGGCTCATCACCGCCGATCCTCGAATCAACGAGGACCGAACGTCCATCGGATACTATGATGATCTCAGCCTCGTCTTTTCTGCCGTATCCCCTGCTGACGACAGCCGGACGCATCCGCTTCCGTGCCAGCAGTCCCGCGATCTGTATGACCGTCGGAGTTTTACCCGTTCCGCCGAGCGTGATATTGCCGACGGAGATGACGGAACACGATACTCTTTTGCGTTTGAATATATGAAGTCCGAAGAATACCCGGCGCAGATACAGCGCCGCCCCGTAGAGCGCGGAAATCAGCAATAAGAGCGCTCCCCAGAAGGGCGATTGTTTCCTCCCATACATCAGATCTTCAAAATATGATTTACCGGGCAACGATCAACCTGCCGACGGCATCAATGGTTTTTTGCGCCGCGCCTGAATTCATCTCGATCACACTGAATGCCCGCTCTCCCATACTCCGCGCGAGTTCCTTATCAGACAAGAGGTTGTCGATCTGGACATAAAGCTCTTCCTTATCCTTTACCATAATCCCGCCGCCCGCTGACAGCAAGGCCTCTGATATTTCCTTAAAGTTGAACATATAACGGCTGAATATCACCGGCTTTTTCATTGCCGCGGGTTCGACAAGGTTATGGCCTCCTACCTTGACAAGGCTGCCGCCTACAAAAGCGATATCACCAAGAGAGTAAAACGACCTGAGTTCTCCAATCGTATCAAGGAGCAGAACGTCTTTTACCGGGCCTTTGAGCTTCGTCCTCCGTTGGCAGTCGTACCCCGCCCTGTTGATGAGACCTTCCACTTCATCAAATCGCTCGGGATGACGTGGTGCGATGATGAGGATAAGGTCGGGATATTTCCACCGCAGCCGTTTGAAGATATCCAGGAGCGCGGCCTCCTCCCCCTTGTGGGTGCTTCCCGCGGTAATGACCTTTTTTCCGGATGCAATGGCAAGTGGGGCGGACATGCGTACCGGTAACTTCTGGTCGAACTTGAGGTTTCCCGTGACCATGACCTTGAGCGGATCAGCGCCAATGTCCTTGATCCTGCCCGCGTCCGCCTCGGATTGCATACAGAACAGGTCCACGTTGTCAAAGACCCGGCTGAACAATTTTTTGAACTTTTGGTAATTTTTGTGCGATTTTGGCGAGATCCTTCCGTTGATCACGGCGGAGGGTATTCCTGAACGTTTTAATTCCCGAAAGAAATTGGGCCATAATTCAGTTTCAGCCACGAGCACGATCAGGGGATTGATTCCCCGGATAACCCTGCGGACAATGCACGGGAAATCGAAGGGGAAGTAGAAGACCGCATCCGCTTCAGGCACCCGCCTTCGCGCCGTGTAATTCCCGGTAACCGTTACGGTCGAGAGGATCAGCTTCCGGTCGGGGTACTTCTTTTTGAGCTCTCGGATGAGGGGGTGCGCCGCCATTACTTCGCCGACGGAAACAGCGTGAACCCAGATAGGCCGGGTCCCCTTGATCACCGTGAGAACACTCTTGCGCAGGCGTCCGAGTTTTTGGGTCATGCCCCCCCGGTACTTGGGCACGGTTATCAGCTTGAACAGGATCACGGGAAACAGCGCCACGGTCGCTATAGTCAGAAATAGATTGTAGAGAACATACATGAATCCACCTCATTTTCGGGTCTTATAATAGGCGTCCGCCCGGGCCATCAATCCGTTCAGCGCGGCCTCGAGCTCTTTCCGCTTTGCTTCAAGTTCTTCCCCGGCAATGCCGTTCACGATGATCGGCTCTCCGTACATGACGATCCCTCTGGTAAACGGAACCGGGAGCAGATATTTGTCCCATATCTTGTCGAGGATCCAGGAGCGTCCGGCGCTCGTGATAACGGGCACGATCGGCTTGTTCAGTTTTCCGGCAAGGTAGAGAACTCCCTGCTTAACTTCATGGAGCGGGCCACGCGGGCCATCCACGGCCAGGGCGATGCTCTTCCCTTTGCGCAGGCCGTTCACTAAGCCCAGCAGCGCGCGGTCACCCTTCCGTTTGCTTGATCCGCGCACCACGCCGTAGCCGAACCGCTTTAAAATTCCGGCTTGTATCTCTCCGTCCTTGCTCTCACTCGACGGGAGTATTAGGCCGGAACTGCGGTGGCCATAGAGCAACAGAAATTGTCTGCCATGCCAAAAGGCGTAAATATAGTTTTTCCCTTCAGCCTCAAACCGCTCGGGGATATCCTTGTTCACGAACAGTATCCGGATGGTCCTGCCCCAAACCGAGATTAAAGCCCAGCCGATGAATGATAATATCTTCGCCCTGAACATTACACGGTCCTTGCCAAAGGTTCGTCCCTGAACTGCTGTTCATACAGGCTCTTGTACTCCCCGCCCCGCGCGAGGAGGTCTTCATGCCTGCCCTGCTCCACGATCCCGCCGTCCTTGAGCACGATGATCCGGTCGGCGTTCATGATGGTCGAAAGGCGGTGGGCGATCACGAAGCTCGTCCTGCCTTTCATAAGCGTATCGAGCGCGTTCTGCACTTCCCGCTCGGACTGGGTATCGAGCGACGACGTGGCCTCATCGAGAATAAGGATGGGCGCGTTTTTAAGCAAAGCCCGGGCTATCGCGATCCGCTGGCGCTGACCTCCCGAGAGCTTGACGCCCGATTCGCCGATGACCGTGTCATATCCCATCGGCAATGCGCTGATAAAGTCCTCGGCATATGCCGATCGCGCGGCCCTGACAATATCGTCAAATTGTTTATTCGTATCCCCGTAGGCGATGTTGTTTTTCACGGTGTCATTAAACAAAAAGGTCTGCTGCGTAACGATGGCGGTCAGCGCTCTGAGGGATTCAATCGACAGGTCCCGGATGTCCCGCCCGTCGATCAGGATCGATCCTCCGGTGACATCGTAAAAACGGGGGATGAGGTTCACAAAGGTCGTTTTACCGCCGCCGCTCCTGCCGACAAGAGCGACCATCTCGCCTGTCTGAACGGTCAGATTGATGTCCTTCAGGACCATCTCGTCTTCGTATTTGAATGCAAGGTTCCGGAACTCGATCGTTCTGAAATCACGGCTGACAATGCCGGCGCCCTGCCGGTTTCTGATCTCCGGCTGAGTGTCGATGACCTCGAAGATGCGCGTGGCGGCCGCCACGCCGGCCTGGATCATGCTGTTCACGGCATTCAGTTCTTTAATCGGACGGTACAAAAAATACAGGGCCGCCATGAAAGAGAAAAATTCTCCCACCGTCATCCTGCCCTGAATAATCCAGTAGCCGCCGATAAGGATGACCATCGAGATTCCAAGGGTGGTGATAACCTCCATAATCGGGTGCGAGATCGCATTCGTCTTGATAGCGCGCATGAGTGAATTAAAAAGCCCTTTGTTTCTCTCGGCAAATCTCCGGTTTTCGTACGACTCCATGCCGAAGGCTTTGACGATCCTGATTCCGGATATGGTCTCATGAATGTGGGTAGTCAGGCCGCCGTACTGCTCCTGCATCTGCGTGCTTGCCTGTCTGAACCGTTTACTGAACCTGGAGATCGCAATGCCCAGGAGCGGCAAAACCACCACGGAGAAGGCGGCGAGTCGCCAGTCCTTGTAAATAATATACACCGTCAGGGCCGCCATCGTAATCAGCCCCTGCACGAGGCGCGAAGGCGCCGTGGTCAGCGCTCCCTGAACAAGATTCACGTCATTAATAATTCCGGAGATAAGAACGCCCGTGGGCGTCCTGGTATAAAACGAAAAAGAAAGAGACGTAAGGTGTGAATACAACTGATCGCGCATATCGTTCACGATCCGCTGACCGATATAACCCATGAGGTAGTCCCGCGCATATGCCGCGGCCCCTTTCAGGATAACCACAACCATGAGCGCCGGCGGCAGGAAAAACAGGAGCGTCATGTTTTTATTTAAAAAAACGTTATCAAGGACCGGTTGTACAATATAGGCCTGGAGAGAGATCATGGCGCTGGTGATGCCCATGAATACCACGGACCAGGCGAGCCTGACCGTATAGGGCGAGAGATAGGTTAAAAGCCTTTTGTAGATTTCCATAGCGTTCTTTATCCCGCCAGCAATTCCCTGACCACGGAGGCGGCCCGGGCGGACGCTCCGGCCTCGCCGAGCCGCATCCTGACTTCCGCAAGACCCTCACGGATCCGCCGACAATAGTCAGTGTCGTCCAGCATCTTTGTGACGGCATCCGCCATGTTCCGCGGCGTCGCTTCCCGCTGGATCAGTTCGGGCACTAACCGTTTTTCCGCCACGATATTCACCAGACCCACGTGTTTCACTCCGCTCACGAGCTTCGTGAGAAGATAATAGGTTAAAGCCGATATGCGATAGACAATCACCATCGGCACGGCCATCAGTCCTGTTTCGAGCGTGGCCGTACCGGAGGTTACAATGGCCGCGTCCGAAGCCCGGAGCGCATCGTATACCTTTCCTTCCACCATCCTGACTATGACGCCGCCCCGCTCGACAAAACCGCGTACGAAGCCCTGGTCCACTGTCGGCGCAACAGGAAGAATGAACTGAAGGTCTTTAAAACGGGTCGCGAGTATCTTTGCCGCTGCAAGCATGTCAGGAAGAAGACTCATAAGCTCCGTTTTCCGGCTGCCGGGCAGCAGCGCGATGGTCCTCCGCGCGACATCAAGGCCAAGCATGCGTCTCGCCTCCGGCTGCGTAAAGTCCGATCCGACAACATCCATCAGCGGATGGCCGAGGAACCGCACATCAACGCCCGCCTTCTCATAGAGCGGCACTTCGAAGGGGAATACGACGATCATTGCCTTTACCAGACGGGAGATCGTCTTGATCCTGCCCTTTCTCCATGCCCATACCTGCGGACTTATATAGTACAGCACGGGAATGCCGAGCTTCCGCGCCGCTTTCCCGAGCATGATATTAAAGTCCGGAAAGTCGATCAGGACAAGGAGGTCGGGCCGCTCGTGTTTCAAAAATCGTTTCAGCGCGGCATACACCCGGTAGATCGCGCCGATATGGGTCAGCGCTTCCGTGATCCCGACGACCGAGAGCTCCGATGCGTCAGCGAGCATCCGGACGCCTGCCTCCTGCATCCGCTTACTGCCGACGCCGTAAAGGGCTATCGACGGGTCCTGCTTCTTCAGCTCCAGCACCAGGTTGGCGCCGTGCATGTCCCCTGACGCCTCCCCGGCTATGAGCAGGACTTTTCTTGCCGCTTCATTCCGCACTCCGCACTCCGCACTTTAAAGCGCCTTTTTCACCGCATCAGCGACCAGCCTGATTTGCTCTTCCGTCAGTTCCGGATACATGGGCAGCGATAATACTTCCTGAGCTGCCTGCTCCGCCTTCGGCAGGCTGCCGGGTTTCATTCCGAGGCTTTTATAGGCGGCCTGCAAATGCAGCGGCACCGGGTAGTAGATCATGGATGCTGTTACGTTACCTTCATCGAGCTTCTGTTTTACCGCGTCCCTGTTCCTGACCCTGATCGTATATTGATGGAACACATGCTTCGTACCCTGCTGCTCCGAAGGCGTCTGGATGCCCGTTCCGGCCAGGAACTTGTTATACAGAAAGGCATTGTTCCTTCGTTTTGTATTGTATTCGTCGATATACTTGAACTTGATACGGATGATCGCGGCCTGGAGCTCATCGAGTCTGCTGTTGAACCCGAGCTCATCGTGGTAATAGCGCACCGTGCTGCCGTGGTTGCGCAGACTCCGCAGATGCTCCGCCAGTTTTGGATCGTCGGTGATCACCATGCCTCCGTCGCCGTACCCGCCGAGGTTCTTGCTTGGGAAAAAGCTGAAGCAGCCGAGCTCGCCGAAGGCGCCGGTCTTTTTCCCGTGGTATTCCGCGCCAAAAGACTGTGCACAGTCCTCGATGACCCGGAGATTGTGTTTTTTTGACAGCTGCATGAGCCCGTCCATCTCGACCGGCGCTCCATAGAGGTGGACCGGAATGATGGCTCTGGTCTTCTTCGTGATCGCAGCTTCGATCTTCGAGACATCCATGTTATAGGTGATTGGATCGATATCAACGAACACGGGTATGGCTCCGACATAGGATATTGCCTCGGCGGTTGCGATAAACGTGAATGGCGTGGTAATGACCTCGTCGCCCCGTTTGATGCCGGCTGCCAGGAGCGCAAGGTGCAGGGCATCGGTTCCCGAAGCCACGGCAACGGCGTACTTGACCCCGTGGCAGGCTGCAATCGCCTCTTCAAGCGCTTTTCCCTGAGGTCCGAGGATAAAATGGGCGCTCCGCATCACCCCCTGGATAGCGTTGGTAATTTCCTCATTGATCGATTCGTACTGGATCTTGAGATCAACCATAGGCACTGACATAATTAAAAACCCCTCTCTACGGCGCTGGAACGAAACCGGTCATCCCTTTTTCAATAGTATCGGTAATTGTTTTTGCAAGAGCCAGCGCCCGCCTGCCTTCAATGCCGGATACAAGCGGCCGAACGCCGTTCCGCACACTCCGCACAAAAGCCCGAATTTCCTCAGCCAGCGTATCGCATCGATCGCTCGAAATGTCCTGCACGAGCAGCATCGGAACGGGGTCTGATTTTTTACGCGAGACGGTTGCTTTCTGCGTCTGGTAATCGGACGTATAGATTGCTTCGTCTTCAAATACCCTGAGGAGGCGTTTTTTTTCATCCGACACCCTGCTGGCCGTGACATCGGCGACGCATCCGTTCTGAAAGATGATCCGCGCCGTTGCCATATCGATCTCTTGGGTAATGGCCGAAACGCCGGCGGCGCTGACTTCTTTCGGCGCCGAGCCCGCAAGATCCACGACGATATCGAGATCATGGATCATGAGGTCGAGCACCACATTCACGTCAGTGCACCGGACCGTGAACGGCGCGGCTCGTTCCGCCGTTATATAGCGGGGCGTTCCGAGCAACGACTTGATCGCCGTAACCGCGGGATTGAACCGTTCGATATGTCCTACCTGCAGGATCACCCCCTTGCGGGCCGCAAGCTCTATGAGTTCATCAGCCTGCTCGAGGGTCACGGTTATGGGTTTCTCGAGCAAAACATGTATCCCCTGCTCCAAAAACCGCTTCGCCATTCGATAGTGCAGGACTGTCGGCACCACAATACTTACGGCATCCACTTTCCCGATCAGATGAGCGGGATCAGGAAACGCCTGTGTACTCAGCTTCCCCGCAAGGTGAGAGGCCCGGGCGGAATCAGCGTCCACAATGCCGACAAGCTCAACCTCGGGGTTGCTTGCGAATTTTTCCGCATGAAACTGACCCAGGTACCCTACGCCGATGACGCCTACGTGTA
Source organism: Nitrospirota bacterium (assembly GCA_031420575.1). Classification (GTDB taxonomy): domain Bacteria; phylum Nitrospirota; class UBA9217; order UBA9217; family UBA9217; genus JALNZF01. The sequence continues at coordinate 8,493 of JANONA010000384.1, forward strand.
TTTTCTTCATACGACATCCTTGGGGTCGCGCACCGCGACAATCGTAATACCGGCACGGTCGGCGTCATTGATGACTGCTTCACGATCCATGATAATGGTTTTTCCCGCTTCAACGGTCAAACAGGACGCCTTTACCTCGGTCATGGACCTGATCGTCTGAGCGCCGATTGCCGGAAGGTCGAAACGGAGGTCCTGCTGCGGTTTGCAGACCTTGACAACGACCGCCCCCTGACCACAGAGCAAGCCGCCGCGGCGAATGGCTTCATCAGTGCCTTCAATAGCCTCTACGGCTAATATGGCCTGGTCCTTTACCACGACGGTCTGGCCGATGTCCAAACGGCCGATCTCTTTTGCCATCTGCCAGCCGAACTCAATGTCCCGACGTTCCGCTTTTGTGGGTTTTCTTTTCGTCAAGACGCCCGGCTGCGCAACAATACCGTCAAGATAGAGCGTTGATTCACGTACGGTAATTCCCTCTGACTCCAGCTCATCGGCAACAGCGCGAAGAATGGAATCATCTTTTTTATGGATCATCTTTGCAAGCAATGCCATGCCGCGGACGTCGGGCATGGCGCCGCTGAACAACCGTGTCTTCCTGATGCCGCCGGCCATGATAACATCAACAACACCCTGTTCTTTAAATATCCTGATGAGCTTGCCGAGTTGCCCCACCTTGATCCAGAAAATGCCGTCAACCAGCTGCGC
>JANONA010000385.1:0-1585 GCA_031420575.1 Nitrospirota bacterium
GAGGACGCGCGGAACGCCTTTCTGCGCCACGCTACGAGCAAGATAACGAATGATGCGGACCTGGAATCCATTCGTACCATGGGTTTCCGGGGCGAGGCGCTCTCAAGCGTCGCTTCGGTTTCCCACATTCGTCTGCTGAGCGCGATGAAGGGCGCGCCTTCCGGTGTGCTGATCGAGCTCGAGGGCGGTACGGTCAAAGCGCTATCCGACGCTGCGGCGCCGGAGGGCACGTCGATTGAAATTTCCCACCTTTTTTACAATACACCGGCTCGGCTCAAGTTCCTGAAGAGTCCGGCAACCGAGTTTTCGCACATCCTGAGCGCGGTATCGCGTCAGGCCATGGCGCATCCCGCAATCCGTTTCAGACTGAGCCATAATCAAAAGAGTGTCCTTGAGCTCCCTCCTTCCCTGAGCATACAGGAACGGGTGTTCCAGCTTTCCGGGCGGGAGATAATTGAAAACGTGACCGAGTTCTCCGGGGGAAGGGACAGCGTTCATGTCCACGGCCTCATCGGCCGCCCCGGCTATACCCGCGCGGACAAGACCTACCAGAACTTCTTCGTGAACCGCCGCGCGGTCAAAAACCCATCGCTCACGCACGCGCTTTACAGCGCTTACGGCGACATGCTTATGCGCGACCGGCATCCCGTGGCATTCATCTTTCTCGATATCGCTCCGGCGCTCGTGGATGTAAACGTTCATCCCGCCAAGGCTGAGGTCCGCTTCCGCAACCAGTCGCAGTTGCATGACCTGGTCCGGGACGTGATTCGGGAGGCCTTGCGGGGTACGAATGTTTTTCCTGCGACGACGCATGCTGATGGGGTGAGGGAAGCTGTTTCGGATTACCTCCAAAGTGCGGAGTGCGGAATGCGGAATGCGGAATTGAAAAATTCATTTTCAAGATCTGCAGCACGGGGTCAAAATCAACAAATGGAATATTCTCCTTCTCCGGTTTCACTCGATTCTTACTCCGCACTCCACACTCCGAACTCCGCACTTCTGTACCCCCTTGCCCAGGTTCATGACTCTTTCATCATCGCTCAGTCGCGGGAAGGGATGGCGCTCATCGACCAGCATGCCGCCCACGAACGGGTGCTGTTCGAGAAGCTGCAGGAACAGTTCGGCGCCGGACAAGTCCCTGTTCAGAACCTCCTGATTCCGGATCAGGTGGAACTCGGTCCCGCACAGAGCGCAGTCCTTGCTGAATATCTGCCGGAGCTTTCCAAACTCGGCTTCCATGTGGAGGATTTCGGGAACGGCACGTTCGTGATCAAGGCGGTTCCGGCCCTCCTGACCGGCGCCGACTACAAACTGCTGCTGCTCGATATCCTCGATGAAGTGAATGTGCATGGTAAGAGCGCGAAAATGGAAGAATTGCGGGACGACATGCTGAGCGTAATGGCCTGCCACCCGGCGATCAAGGTTCACCGCCATCTCGACCAACAGGAAATGGAAATACTGCTTGCCGATCTGTTCAAATGCCGCATGCCGCACACCTGCCCGCACGGGAGGCCGACGGTCATACTATTCTCGATGGATGAGATAAAGAAGATGTTCAAGAGAAGTTAAATCATTCATGCGAGCA
>JANONA010000386.1:0-9173 GCA_031420575.1 Nitrospirota bacterium
ATCTTTTCTTTCATCTGTGCCATGTCCTTCATCATCCGCTTTTTCTCAGCAGCCTTAGGCCCCTTCATCATTTTTTCCTGCATATTCATCATTTCCATCATCGCTCCTCCCCTCCCACACCACCGTGCGTACGGGTCCGTACACGGCGGTTCGACTGGTTAAGCGAATACTTCTCGCCGGGCTTTGGGTCTGCGGTGCAAAGATACATCAAGTATATCACTGCCCCATCTTATTTTTCTCGCTTTTTTTCAGACTGTTAAGATAATTCACAACATGCCACCTCATTTTTTCCGATAGTTCATTTCCAAATCCCCTCATGGCTGTTCCCTGTACGCCATCGGAGATAACATGAAACACTTCACCATCGCTGCTGCCATGCTTCCGCGCAACGCTTGTTAGATCAGAACCGATTCCCCCTGTTCCCGCCTTTCCGTGACAAGCCATGCAATGCTTCTCGAAAAACTTCCTGCCCTCCGCGATGGATTGTTCCGACATTGCGAGCGGGTTCTTAATTTTTGTATGTTCCGGGTGCCGGTGCTGGTGCGGTTTGTGCGCGTCTTTGGCTTCTTCCGCGTAAACGCCGCTGTTGAAAAGGCTCCAGAGAGAAAACATCACGAGCGCTATTATTTTTTTCATTTTTTTTCACTCCTCCGCTCCCCCTGCGCAAATCTTCGCCCTCTGCAATCTCAGGGCGTTTCCCGCCATATAGGCAAGCCTCAGCCGTCATGTTCTCCCCGGTTTCCCCGAAAGAATTCAGCCTTTACTTTTTTCTGTTCCTCCTCATTGCATTTGTTGCAATGGCCGAGCCAGCGAACATAGAAAAATTATGAGGGAAATCCTCTGGTTGAGCAAGTAAGTGATAAACGATTATCGGGGGATGGCTCGTCTGCTCCATGCGGTGTAGTATTTACTACAGTTATGATTACATAAATGGGCGGGGTTGATGGCGCGATCGTCTTTTCCTGAAGATTACTTTTCGATCTTTTTGAGCCGATCTTTTGCTATCTCCGCCTCGGTAGTGCCGGGATGTTCCTTGACGACCTTGTTCAGATATTCTTTTGCTTTTGCGGTATTCTTCGCGCTCAGATAAGACAGGCCGATCTTGAGCTTTGCTCCAGGAACTTTGCTGCTCTTCGGATAGGTCTTGATCACCTTTCCAAAAGCCTCAATGGCCTTGCTGAAGTCCTTCTTGGAGTAGTAGCACTCGCCGAACCAGTATTGGGCATTGTCCACCTGGCTGGCGTCCGGGAACTGGGTAATGTAGTTTTGAAAGCCGGCGAGCGCAAGGTCGAAATTCCCCTTGTCGTAATCGTTCTTCGCCTGGCGGTAAGCCTCGGAAGGCTCTACGGTCTTGGGGGGGGATTTTTTGTCTTTCTCGACCCCAGTCCCGGTCTGACCTGCTACGACCGTTCCTGTTCCGGCGCTCAAGACTTTCACCTTCGATTCAAGCTCCTCGATCAGCGCCGAAAGCTCCGCTATCCTGACGCTCTTATCATCAAGTTTCTGAGCAAGCTCGGTGATGCGAAAGTTGTTCTCTTCAAGCTTCCCCTGAAGCAATTGGATGTCCGTGGCGAGCTGGTCTGACTTGGCGCCGTAATCAGCCATCACCTTCTGCACATCAACCGTCCCCTTGACGTTCGCATCGAGCATATCAAGGCGCTTCTGTATGTCCTGGTCGACATGCTTCCGCAATTCCAGAACATGCGCTTTCATTGCCTTCGTATCCTGGCGCATGTCGCTGAGCTCGGTCCTGATCTTAACGAGTTCCGCCTGAGGGGCGCACCCGGCCAGAAATACGAGCGTGACTATCATGAAAAAAAGTTTGGTTGTCATTGTGCTCACTATAGTAACTGAGGAAATAACCTGGCGTCATTATCGAGAAAAAACGAAGAGCGGGGAACCGTCATTTTTTCACCGGTTCCCCGAAGTCTTCGTTTTCCGTCTCATAATTTCAGCAATTCTATTCCGTCCCCGCTATAAAATCGCCTCTCCGATTTTTTTGCCAGCAACTCTCGGTGCTCTCGGTGCACATGGGCTTCTCCTTGCCATAGCTGATAAGCGATATCCGCTTGACGGAAATGCCCAGGTCGGCAAGATACTTTTTGGCGCTCGTTGCGCGGCGCTGACCAAGCGCCTGATTATACTCTATCGTCCCGCGCTCATCGCTGTTGCCCTCGATACTGATCTTGACCTTGGGATTGGCTTTGAGCCATTCAGCATTCGCCTTCATTACTGATTTGGCGTCATCACGGACAAAGGACTGGTCGTAATCAAAATAAATCGATTGCACGCCCGCTCCCGCGGTCGCGGCACGCTCTTTGGGTTCCTCTTTTACCTCGGGCTTTACCTCGGGCGTTGGCTCGGGCTTCGGCGCTTCCTGTACGGGCGCTGCAGGCGCTGTTTCCCGAGGTGTCTCCGGTGTGGAGGTTACTTCCGCCCTCTTGGCGCAACCCCAGAGCATTACCAAACTAAGTGACGCAACAATTGCCAATAATAAAGATCTGTTCTTCATACTATCCTCCTTTGTCGTGTACTACGGTCGTTAACAATCATCGGTAATGGTTAGACGAGATACCGGATCGAGATGTCCCATTACGCACTGCGGGACTTATACTTAAAGATAGCATAAAACCAAGAGGCTGTCAACGGGAAAAGGCTTGTGGCGTAACCCTTGTGTAAATGGAAGCACGGGAATAAAGGGAACCTAAATCCTGCAATCGAACCACAGAGTTCACAGAGTAACATGCTGATTAAAAGGAATAAACCCTAAAACCGATGTTTCTCTTTGCGCACTCAAAAGGTGACTGCTGCAAGTCTTATAATTTTTCAAAATCAAACTCACGAGAACACGGAGAATAAAAGGGTTTCCAAGGTTTTTATACTTAAAATTTATTCTGTGGCCTCTGTGGTTTGCAGTTTTTAGGTGGAACGTGGCTTTGGGGGCGGCTGATCGCCGATTGTTTCCAGAAAGGCGGGATCCTAAAAGTAAAAGACGAAAAGTCCGAGGAACAGGAGGCTCTTCGCCGCCTCGATCCAGCCCGTGGTCTGAATCTTTACACGATAAGGCATGACGGCGACTATGAGGTTGTCCGCCAAAGGCAGGAGGATGATGACCGGGATATGCATCTCGTGGTAGACAAAGGCGCTGAAGACGACAGCGAGGGCGGTCAGGACCCGGTCCCTTGTCTTTCCGAGCAGCATGGCCTTGATCTTGAAGACACCGGCGGTGAAATAAAGCGCGACCCCGACGAAAAGCCGGACGTCTAAACCATTCGTCAGCAGAAATTTTGCCAGTACCGCCGCCAGACTGAGAAGAGCAAACCCCAGGAGTTCGGTGAGCAGAAAGTGCTCGCCCGCCAGTTTGTTCATCACGAGATACGCTGCCGGGAAGACGAGGAGCGGCAGCAGCCTCGGAACATCACTGCCGAAGGCCGCCAGCAGAACAAGAGCGGCGATTGCAATCTGGCCGGCAAAAACGCCGAGTGCCAACCGCTCACGTGGCCAACGTGTCCATTTCGTAAAGGCCTGTTTGGAATTGATCAGGAGCCCAAGGGCCAGGAATACCGGGACCACCTGCCAGGTGAAGCTCCTGCTCACGCCAAGGCCGGTAAGATACGCGATGGTCAGTACGCTCCAGGAGCCGTATTCTTTCAGAATATATCCTTTTACTTCATTTTTCATGAGCGAAGCATATCATGGTTTACCGCGGGAAGGTATGAGGGAAATCATATGACGCGGGGTCGCGGAGCAAGGGTCAAAAAAGACGGATACCGGACAGAAATGCTTACCGGGTGCGTTTTTCCCAGACCCTGGACACCGATGCCTTGCCCCTTGACCCTGTTTCAGAGCTACAGGATCCCGGTGATAGACGCTCGCGCGAAGTTCAGGAGGGCCGTCGGGTACACGCCGATGACGATCACCGCCGTGACCGAGATCGCCAGCGCGAGCGCGAGGGACGGAGACTGGAGCAGCTTGAACTCAGCCTTCGGCTCGTGCATGTACATGACCATGATGACCCGGAGGTAGAAGTAGGCGCTGATGGCCGAGAAGAGGACCCCTGCGACGGCAAGCCAGACAAGGCCGGCCTCGACCGCGGACTTAAAGATATAGAACTTGCCCACGAACCCGGCCAGGGGCGGAATACCCGTAAGCGAGAACATGAAGATCAGCATGAGGAACGCCACGGTCTTGTTGGTCTTGCCGAGCCCCGCGAAATCCGCGATCTCCTCACCCCTCTCCCCGGCCTTCCGGAGCATAATCACCACGCCGAAGGCGCCCATGTTCATAAGCGCGTAGATACCGACATACAGCATGACGCTCGCGGCGCCTTCCGACCCTCCCGCGGCAAGGCCGACGAGGGCGTACCCGGCATGCGCGATCGACGAATAGGCCAGCATGCGCTTGATGTTCGTTTGGGACAAAGCCATGATATTGCCGACTGCCATGGTGAGGAACGCAAGTCCGGCGAGGAGGGCGGAGGAATGCTCGCGCAGAGGCTCGAGAGCGTAGAGAAAAATGCGAAGCAGCACGGCAAAACCCGCGACCTTGGGCCCCGCGGACATGAACGCCGCGACCGGGGTAGGCGCCCCTTCATACACGTCGGGCGCCCATTGATGGAACGGCGCCGCGGCCACCTTGAAGCCAAAGCTCACGATCAGCATGATCAAAGCCAGGAAGATCACGGGATTCGCCAGGTCCGCTCCGCGCAGGAACGCGAGAATGCCTGAAAGTTTTGTGGTGCCCGAAAGCCCGTACAGAAGCGACATGCCGTAGAGCATAATGCCCGAAGAGAAGGCGCCGAGCACCAGATACTTGATCGCGGCTTCGTTCGACCGATTGTCGCTTCGCATGAAACCCGCGAGAACATAGGAAGAGAGTGCCATAAGTTCCAGGCCAAGGTACAGGGTGATAAGGTCGCCCGCCGACGCCATCATCATCATACCGGTCGTGGCAAAGAGCATCAGTGCGTAGTATTCTCCTCGGTGGATGTCTTCGTGCTTCAGGTAGTTGATGGATACGAGAATACCGAGACCGCAGGCAACATAGAAAACGAACTTGAAAAAGACCGAAAAGGGATCGAGCAGGAACGTGCCCTCAAAGAACGTCCCGCTCATGCTCATCAAATTATAGCTCGCATACGCCGCGATAATGACGCCGGCCAGGCTGTACCAGCCGAGCACGTTCTTCCGGTCTTTTTCCAGAAAGAAATCGAATATGAGCACCGTAAGCGCAACAGTGATCATGATAACTTCGGGCAGTATCGGTAGTATGGTTTGAAGAAATTGCTGATACATGCTAAACATCGGGTTCTCCTTAACCTTAATTTCCTGTAAGCGTACTGAGCGTCTGAGCGACTGCCGGTGCGGTCTGGACCTTTGCGTTCACCTGCTGAACCAGGTTCGCCACCGAAGCGTGCATCACCCTGAGCGCGGCGTTGGGGTAGAGACCGAGAATGAACACGAGCGCCACAAGCGGGAAGGCCGCGGCCACTTCCCGCGAATTCATGTCGGTAAGGCGTTCATTGTGGGGATTGGTTATTGTGCCGAAGGCAATGCGCTGATAGAGCCAGAGCATGTAACCAGCGCCGAGAATGATGCCGAGCGAGGCGATCACCGCGTAGGGCTTGGAATAAAGGAACGCGCCAAGCAGAATCATGAACTCGCCGACGAAGCCGTTCGTGCCGGGCAGACCGATGGAGGAGAGCGTAATGATCAGCAGGAACGCGGCATAGACCGGCGCCTTTGCCGCGATGCCGCCGTAGTCGGCGATCAACCTCGTATGCGTGCGCTCATAGATCACGCCCACGGCAAGGAACAGCGCGCCGGTGGAAATACCGTGGTTCAGCATCTGGAGAATGCCTCCCTCCAGGCCCTGGAGGTTCAACGCGAAGATGCCGAGGGTGACGAAACCCATATGGCTTACACTCGAATAGGCGATCAGTTTTTTAAAGTCCGTCTGGGCAAAAGCCATGTAGGCGCCGTAGATAATGGCAATAACCGACAGGGTCATAATGGCCGGTGTCCAGGCAATCGTCGCATCCGGGAAGAAGGGCAGCGAGAACCGCAGAAAACCGTAGGCGCCCATCTTGATGAGGATGCCGGCAAGGAGGATACTGCCGGCTGTCGGCGCCTCGACGTGCGCATCAGGCAGCCAGGTGTGGAACGGGAACATCGGCACCTTGACCGCGAAGGCGACGAAAAACGCGGCAAAAACCCACATCTGGAAGGTATGGGAGAATTTATGGTTCATGATCGCGAGCACGTCGAAGGTATTGCCGGCCGCAAAATAGACGGCAATGATGCCGACGAGCATGAGCACGCTCCCGACTAAGGTGTACAGGAAGAACTTGACCGCCGCGTACAGCCGGTTCGGTCCGCCCCAGACGCCGATCAGAAGGTACATGGGGATCAGCATCGCCTCCCAGAAGATATAGAACAGGAAAAGATCGAGAGAAACGAACACGCCGATCATGCCCGCCTCAAGAAACAGCAGAGCGATCATGAACTCGCGCACGCGGTCCTGGATCGCTGTCCAGGAAACCATGATGGAGATCGTGGTGAGAAGCGTGGTCAGCGCCACGAACAGCACGCTGATGCCGTCTACCCCGAGCGTGTAGTTGATGTTCCACGCCGGGATCCAGGACAGGCTTTCGCCGAACTGCATATGCGGCGTGGAGTTGTCGAAGTTCATGAGAAGCGGCAAACACAGGCCGAGCTCCACGACCGAGAAGGCAAGCGCGATCCAGCGCACGTTGGCCGCATTCCGTATGAACAGCAGCAGGAATGACCCGAGCACCGGAATGAAGATCATGAGGCTCAGCAATGGATAGTCAAGCTGGTAGAGTTTTAATTCGAGCATGGATCAGGCTCCTTATTTAAAAATCTCAACGGTCAAAATCGAATATCGATCAAAACTAAAACAGAGAAGTTCATTTTGTACTCTGTACTTTGTACTCTGTACTCTGTACTCTGTACTTTGTACTCTGTACTCTGTACTATTCGTTGATCAATACATAGTACAATCCGACCAGCGCCACGAGCCCAAGCGCCATGGTGAAGGCGTACTGCTGAACATAGCCGGTCTGCAACTTTCGACCGCGCTCGCTGGTCGATCCAATGAACCGGGCGATGCCGTTCACCGCTCCATCGATGATTTTGACGTCCCCGACGGTATAAAGGAACTTCGCCGCCTTGTGAACCAATCCATCCACGAAAAGGTAGTTATAAAGTTCGTCCACTTTATATTTATTGAGGAGCAGGGTATGGATGCCTTTGAATTTATCCGCCCAATAGTCGGGACGCGATGGATTTTTCACGTACCACCGATAAGCGACCCTGATGCCGGCTGCCGCGACGAAAACCGAGAAAACCATAAATCCAAGCTCAAACCAGTGGCTTTCGGCGCCAACCGCATGTGTCGTGTGCGGGAAGAGCGGGGCGAGAAAATCACCGAACAGGTTCGCATGCGGAATGATCGCGCCCGGTGTGCCGATCCAGCCGATGAAGAGCGAGAAGAAAGCGAGAATGATAAGCGGGATCGTCATGACCTTCGGGGACTCATGCACATGATGCTCGACTTCGTGATCCACGCGCGATTTTCCCCAAAACGTGAGGAAAATCAGCCGGAAGGAATAGAACGCCGTCATGAAAGCGGCTGCCACACCGAGGACCCAGAGGCCGCGGCCGAGTGTCGATGCGTTGTAAGCGCTCCAAAGAATCTCGTCCTTGCTGAAGAAACCCGCAAAGGGGAAGATGCCGGCAAGGGCCAGAGATCCGATGAAAAACACCGCATGGGTGGTCTTGATCCTGGACTTCAGCGCGCCCATTTTTCGCATGTCCTGCTCTCCCGAGAGTGCGTGGATCACGCTGCCCGCGGCGAGGAACAGGAGGCCTTTAAAAAAGGCGTGCGTGGTGAGATGAAAAATTCCGGCGGAAAACGCGCCGACCCCGAGGGCGAGGAACATGTATCCGAGCTGGCTGATGGTGGAGTAGGCGATCACGCGCTTGATGTCGTTCTGCACCAGACCGATGGTTGCGGCAAAAACCGCGGTAAGGCCGCCGACGACGGCAACGGTGTTCATCGCGGTCTCGGAGAGCGAAAAGATCGGCGCGCAGCGGGCCACCATGAACACGCCCGCGGTGACCATGGTCGCGGCGTGGATCAAAGCGCTGACCGGGGTCGGGCCTTCCATGGCATCGGGCAGCCAAACGTAGAGCGGCAGCTGCGCGGACTTGCCCATGGCGCCCAGGAACAGGAGAAGCGCGATGAGCGTTATGACGCTGATCTCGCCGCCGAACAATTGATAGGTTTTATCGGCAAGGGGCGTCCCAACCGATGCAAAGACCTCGGAAAAATCAAGCGTCCCAAAAGTGAGGAAAATGAGCAGCGCCGCGAGTAAAAATCCGAAATCGCCCACACGGTTCACGACAAAAGCCTTTATGCCCGCGTCGGACGCCGATTTTTTCTCATACCAGAAGCCGATCAGGAGGTACGAGCAGAGGCCCACGCCTTCCCAGCCAACGAACATGAGCAGGAAATTATTGGCCATCACTAAGATCAGCATAAAAAAGGTGAAGAGCGCCAGGTACGCAAAAAATCGGGGATAGCCCTTGTCGCCGCGCATGTAGCCAACGGAGTAGATGTGGATAAGGGAACTGAGCGTGGTAACGACGAGCAGCATCACCGCGGTGAGCTGGTCTATCTGGAACCCCACGTTCACCGAGAACGTCCCTGCGGAAATCCAGGAATAGTAGTTCTCGTTGATCTTCGCGCCGCCGAGCACATCGAGAAATGCATTGACCGAGAGAATAAACGCGCCAATGACGCCGGCGATGGGGAACCAGGCCGCCTTTTCCTTCAGGTATTTACCGAACAACCCCGCGATCAGGAAGCCGGCGAACGGGAGTAATGGTATCAATGCGTATTTGAGCATATTTTACACTCCTGAGTAAAATCCGAAATTCTAATATCGAAATCCTAAATAAATTCAAAAGCAGGCTCTTGGCACGAAAGTATGGGTCCCCTAACATCCAAATTTACCACCGAAACGCGGAAAAAACCTTTACTCTTGCTTACCACGGAAAAGGCCACGGAATATCACGGAAAAATCAAACTACTTTTCTTATAAATTCAAAAGCATCTCCACCGAAATTAAACAAAAGACCTACCCTTAA
>JANONA010000387.1:0-2255 GCA_031420575.1 Nitrospirota bacterium
ATCGATGTCCTTACGCTTACCGTGCCGCTCTCGAATGTGGACCGGGCGCTTCTGGACGGTGAGACCGAAGGGTTTGCCCGGGTGCATTTGAAGAAAGGCACCGACAATATCCTCGGCGCTACCATTGTAGCCCGGCACGCCGGTGAGATGATCAATGAACTGTCTCTCGCCATCACGGCGGGACTTGGCCTCTCGTCCATCGGCAAAACGATCCATCCCTATCCGACCCAGGCAGAGGCGATCAAGCGTCTTGCTGATCTCTATAACCGGACGAGGTTGACGCCCTTTGTCAAGAAGCTGTTTACCGCCTGGATGAAATGGCAGCGCAGATGATCAGTCACCGGGAGGAATCGCCATGAATAAAAAGAAGATCGCCATCGCAAGCATCGTTGCCGTGCTTATCGCACTGTTCTTTTTCTTCGACCTGGGACGCTACCTGACCCTCGAATCGCTCAAGGCCAACCGTGACGCGTTGAGGTCGTACTACGAAGCGCATTGGTTCCTCATGGCGGGAGGGTTCATCATCCTCTATATCGCGCAGACCGCGCTTTCTCTTCCCGGAGCGGCGATCCTTTCCCTCGCAGCGGGCGCCGTGTTCGGCGCTGTCACGGGAACCCTGTACGTCAATATCGGCGCCACCGTCGGGGCGACCCTTGCCTTTCTGGTGGCCCGGTATCTGTTCCGTGACGCGGTGCTGCGGAAATTCGGAGCGAACCTCGAAAAAGTGAACCGGGAACTGGAACAGCGCGGGTTCAATTATCTGCTCTTCCTTCGGCTTGTCCCGGCCTTTCCCTTTTTTCTGGTCAACCTGGGGGCAGGTCTCACGAAGCTTCCCCTGCGCACCTTCTTCTTCGGGACGATGATCGGCATCATTCCCGGCAGCTTCGTGTTCTGCAACGCCGGCGCCAGCTTTGCCACAATCAGCAGCATGAGCGAAGTCGCTTCACCCCGCGTACTCGGGTCCTTTGCGCTCCTCGGGCTCTTTGCGATATCGCCGGTTATATATCAAAAGGTCAGACAGAGACGCGGAGTTTGAGAAATTCTGAGATGTAATGAAGATGGGAAGGTGAGAGGGTTGGAAGGTGAGAAGGTGGGATAAAGCTTTTGATGTTTCCCGACTTCCCAGCCTCGCACCTTCTCAACTTCGGCCATAAGCGAGGGGGTCTATGAGACTCGGATACATCGGCTTGGGGAAAATGGGCTACAACATGGTCGAGTTGCTTCTGGACAGGAAGTACGAAGTTGTGGCCTACAACAGGAGCGAGGAACCCGTCAAAATGATCGCGCGGCGAGGAGCGCGGCCGGCCGGTTCTCTCAAAGAGCTCGTATCAGCCCTTGTTCCACCGCGCCTCGTCTGGATCATGGTCCCCTATCAAGCAGTAGACCCTGTTTTGAAAGAATTCGTGCCGCTCCTCACGAAGGGGGACACGGTGATCGATGGAGGCAACTCGCCTTATAAAGAATCGATTCGTCGCTCGCAAGAGCTGGAAGTCAAAGGCATTGACTTCCTCGATGCCGGAGTGAGCGGTGGCCCGGCAGGCGCACGGAGCGGCGCCTGCATCATGGTGGGCGGCAGGAAAGAGGTCTTTCAGAAGTTCGAGGCATTGTTCCGTGACCTTTCGGTTCCCGACGGATACGGATACATGGGCAGGACAGGCGCCGGTCATTTTGTGAAAATGGCGCACAACGGGATCGAATACGGCATGATGCAGGCGCTGGCGGAGGGGTTCGCGGTCATGAAGGCGTCGGAGTTCGGGCTTGAGCTCACGAAGATCACCGACGTATACAATCACCAGAGCGTGATCGAATCCCGGCTCGTGGGCTGGCTGCGGGGAGCCTTTGTACAGTATGGCGAAGATCTGAAGGATATCTCGGGGTCGGCTGCCCAGAGCGGGGAAGGGATGTGGACCGTCGAGGCGGGGAAGGAACTCGGTGTTCCCACGCCGATTATCCAGGGCGCGCTCGACTTCCGTCTCCAGTCACGGAAAAATCCGAGCTATACGGGCAAGCTCATCTCGGCAATGCGGAACCAGTTCGGCGGGCATAATGTGAAAGCTCAGAGGTAACGGAGAAATGCCATGGAACGACCTGACGCCCACTTTCGAACAGTGAACACCTGCGAGACCGATATACCGGAGCCCTGCTGTCTCATCATATTCGGCGCATCCGGCGACCTGGCGAAGAGGAAGCTGATGCCGTCTCTTTACCGCCTGTACCGGAGCGGAATGCTGCCTGATCAATTTTTCATCCTCGGA
>JANONA010000388.1:0-3409 GCA_031420575.1 Nitrospirota bacterium
CGATCGGGCCATACCCCTCCAGATTCATACCATTCGTTGCAAATGCCGTCGTGGAAACCACTACTGAAGCGATACCGAAGAACAACAGGTACAACACAACATACAATCTCTTTTTCATACCTTCCTCCTTTTTCCCTCTCATAGTTTTGGTGTTTCTGAATTCCACTCTTTCAATTCGCCCGAGCCTGAAGTGAGTTTATATTATCACCATATTCTAAACTATGCAAGTCTTATTTATGCGCTTTTGCGCCAAGTTGCAGTCACCACAAATACTTGCCAATTGCAATTATATGGCACTCCCTTGTCAAGACAGAAAAAGAACGATAGCGATCGAAAATGGTTGGTCTATCGGCACTTCACGTACGGAAGCAGGATATTGCGAGACCAACATGAAAGGTAAACAGGAGAAAGCGGACCCCGGTTATTTCCCGTTATTTTGCGGGGATCTCGTCCAGAACCGCGGCGCATTTCCGGATAAGCGCATCGGCCTTTTCCTCGTTGATGGTCATTTTCACAATTTTCTTGCAGCGACTCAGGGCTGACACGAGGCCCTCTTTATCATCAGGCGCATCCTTGATTTTATCAATCACTTTTTCCGCGTCAGCGCCCAGGATCTCTTCCGCGATACGGATCAATTCGTTCTTAACATCGGCAATCGTCAGAACGGATTCGACCTGGATATACTCCTGCTGGTCAAGTTTTTGAAGGCACAGCCGGATATCGGTCGGGAGGCTCAATCCTTTTTGCAGGATCTTCGCCTCGTCGGATACACCGTCAATGAGGATAAGTACCTGTCTCAGGTTCAGGGCGAGCCCGTTCGTCCTGCTGCGGATCTCTTCCTCGCCCTTTGCTGTTTTCTTCCATACTTTTCTCGTAACCATATTATTCAGACAACTCCTGAATGATCCGGTAGATCAGCTTTACCGTTACAACAACATACAGAGCGCCGAAGAAAAAAATGAAGGAAACGATCAGCCTGAGCGCCTTCTCGGGGATCATGCTGAAAAACGGCGTCGTCAGGTATCCTATCGTAAAAAGTATGACCAGGAACGTCAGAAAATTCCACTTGCTGCCAACCATTCCACCAGGGACCTTTTCCTTGAGCGATATGACCAGAAAGAGACAGTACATCATCGTCAGGATTGCTGCAATGCTGATGACCAACGCTATATCGATTTCCATAAAGATACCCTCCTTTTAGGTTATTCACTTAATTTCTTAGTTTACACTATCACCATATACTAAACTATGCAAGTCTTATTTATGCGCTTTTGCGCCAAGTTTCAGTCGCCACAATACTTGCTAATTGCAATTATAGGGGGTCTGTTGGGGGCAGCATCGGTCCGGGCCGTCAACACGAACTGTTTTTGAAAGCCTCGTTTCATCTTCCTCTCGACAAAACTCGAAAAATATTCTAAACTGTTTCTCTACACTGAGGAGCTCGGGAATGAACCATGCCATGGATGTTAAAATCTATTATGAGGACACGGACTGCGGCGGAGTGGTCTATTACGCCAACTACCTGCGCTACATGGAGCGGGCACGGACCGAATATCTCGCCTCGCGCGGATACTCGGTCAAAAAGCTCATGGACGAGGGCACGATCTTCATGGTCCTCCGCGTTGAGATCGACTACCGCTCGCCTGCCCGGTACGGAGACACGATCGAGATCGAGACCTGGGTCAGGGACGCGACGCGGGCCACGATGGTGTTTGAACATATCATGCGGGAAAAAGCATCAGGGCGGGTCTTCGTCGAATGCCGGGCGAAAGTCGTATTCGTTGATGCAAACGCCAAACCCAGGCGGATACCGGCGGAATATGTGGAAAACGTGAAGTGACGATTCCGACCCGCGACAGTATCCTGCCTGAAATCAATTCTTTCGGCGAAGACATCAATGTCATAATTTGCTCTTGATCTTATCATAATTTGGTGATAGCATTCCTTCATGAATAAAGGAGACAACACATGCCTATAATCAAACCGATATCAAGCCTGCGAAACAAAACCAGGGAAATCGCTTCTCTCTGCCATGATCAGGACGAGCCGGTGTACCTGACCACGAACGGCGAAGGCGATCTGGTTGTCATGAGCATTGAGCACTACGAAAAGCTGAACGCCAAGATCGGTCTCTTCGAAAAGCTCGCTGCGGCTCAAGCCCAGTCAGCGGCTGGAGAAAAAGGGATAACCCATTCACAGATGATGCAAAAACTGCGGCAGCGCGCCCATGTCAGATAAGTGCGCGCTTCGCTACCTTCCGGCCGCGGAAGACGATTTGCTTTCGGTCTATGATTGGATTGCCGGCGACAGCCCAGCCAGGGCCATCGCCTTCACGGAAAAGCTCGACAAACGAATCAATGCCCTCGCGGCCAACCCGCGCCTCGGTCGGGTCCCCAAACATGAAAAACTTGCGCAATATGGATACCGCGTGCTTATCATCGAAGCCTATCTTGTGTTCTATGTGATCCGCGGCGGCGCCGTGGAAATTCATCGAGTTGTTCATGGTTCGCGGCATCTCGACGATATCGTATAGCCGGTTGGGAAAAACCAGAAGCACTGGACTCCGGTTCGTCTTTAATCCGATACTCTCCCGTCATTCCTTCCGCGCGTTCTTCCTGCTCAAAAAATCCTTCTCGATCACGCGCCTGACCGCTTCTCTGGTGTCGGCATCGCCTATCGCTCGGGTGTAATCCTCTATTTTCTCCCGTTCTTCGCTGTCGAGAACTTTGCGGACAGGAGGTTCCTCCGCGGGCCGGTCCCGCGACTCGACCTCGCCGAGCCTCAGCGTAATGTCCTTGATCGTTTCCTTCCCGAGGGTCCTGTTCACTTTTTCCACAATCTCGGGTTTGAGCAGGGAAAGCTGCTGCATCCAGGCCGGGCTGTCCACGATGAGCGTGAGTTTTTTCCCCCGCAGAGCCTGCGGCTGAGCGTGGCGCGCGATGGCCGGTCCCACGGCCTTCTCCCACTGCCCAAAAACGCGGTATTCGCTCAACCGGCCCCCAAGGCCGCGCGCCTTCAGCAGGCTTCCGAGCGTGTATGACAGCCTGTCTAATTTCCTTCCCATAAATGCCATCTTAGCACATCAAGAGTTCTTTTGACAACAAGGAACAAGATGGTTATAATATAAAAATTGTGACTACTCAGGTCGGTTCTGAAAAGCCTTTGTAGGGCAACCCTTTAGGGTTGCAGGCCGCGTACGAATCGGCGCGGACCGCACGAATGCAAGGCTAAAGCCTTGCCCTACATTAACTACCTGAGTAGTTACTAAAAATTCGCCTTGTAAAGAGGGCGCGGAGGAGCATATATGCCGGAATTACGAAAAGACCCGATCACCGGCCGCTGGGTCATCATTTCAGCAGAGCGGGGCAAGCGGCCCACGGACTTCCAGGATCAGCGCGGTAAAAAGCGG
>JANONA010000389.1:0-1737 GCA_031420575.1 Nitrospirota bacterium
GAGAAGATCGACAGCCCGGACTTCGGGTTCTGTTTCGACACCGGCCATTTCAATCTTTTTTCCACGGTCACGATGGAGCAGTGGTTCGACTCCCTCGGACGCCGCCTGGTGGAGGTCCATTTGCACGACAACGATGGGAAGGCCGACTCGCATTGGGCGCTGGGACGGGGGAATATCGATTTTGAAAAACTCTTCGGTTTGATGAACGCTCATGCTTCGGCGCCGGTCTTCACCATTGAAGCGCACGATAAAGATGATGTTGAGACGAGCCTGGAGCGCGTGAAACGGCTCATGAAGAGAGACGGATAGGCCGGAGAGCAAAAATTCACCGCTGTTTCGGAGTTCACCTTGACACGCATCGATCGTTCGCAGAGACTTACCATCATGAAAAAGACCTTCATACTGCTGTTGTTCTCCCTTTTTGTTGTTTCCTGCGCGTCGCTTCCCGCCAGGATGCCGGAAACCGCGTCCGCGAAGATGGACTCCGGCGTTCGCACCCAAGCCGAGGCCTATTACCATTTCATGATCGGCAGTATCTCCGAAGAGGGCGGAGACCTTGATACCGCCATGAAGGAATACGAGGAGGCGTACCGGCTGGATCCGAATGCGGCTGAAGCCGCCCTCTCTCTCGCGTCCCTCTCTCTCCGCAAGGGCCGTCTCGACCAGGCGACCCGCTTTGCGCGGCAGGCGGCAGCTCTTCAGCCGGACAAAACGCGGGCGCTCATGCTCCTTGCCGGCATCTCTACGAGCACAAAGAAATATGACGATGCGGTGAACGCTTACCGTAAGGTGATCGCGATTGATCCGAAGCAGGATGACCCCTACCTGTACCTTGGTTCCCTCTACGCATCGCTGAAGCGGTACGACGAGGCGATGGAGACGTTTCAGTCCCTCGAAAAGATCAATCCCAGTTCACTGATGTCGCCCTATTACCTCGGCAGGATCTACACGGAGCGGCGGATGTACGCCGAGGCGCTGGCCGAATATAAACGCGCGATCTCCATCCGGGACGACTTTGAACCGGCGTACGTCGGCATGGCGCTCGTTTATGAGCTGATGGACAATGTTGCCGACGCCATCGAGGCCTATAAAAAGGCCGTTAAGACCAATCCCCACAACATCGAGATCCAGCAGCATCTCGCCCAGCTCTATATTCAGCGGAATTCGCTCGCGGAAGCCCTGGAGCTGCTGAAGCGGGTGACGGTCAGGGATCCCGGCAACTATGACGCCTTCGTCAAGATGGGGCTCATTTATGCCGAGCAGAAGAACTATGACGAGGCGGTGAAGGCGTTTCAGACCGTTTCACGCGCCGTGCCGAAGGACCTGAAGGTCAAGCGTTACCTTGCCTCAACCCTGGTGGCAGTGGAACGGTACGATGAGGCGCTTGCGGAATATCAGGCCCTCCTGGCGGCCGCACCCGAGGACATTGATTCGATCCTTCAGATCGCCTACCTTTTTGCGCGGATGGGCAGAACCGCGGACGCTGTCCCGCTCCTGGAGAAGGCGCTCGCCGAACACCCCGGGAAGCCCGAGCTCTCCCTGTATCTTGCCAACGCGTATATGGATGTTGAAAAATACCAGCAGGCCGTTGATACACTGACTAAGGGCTTTCAGATGGCGCCGGACCGGGACGACCTGCTGTTCAGTCTGGCGGTTGCCTACGAAAAGTGGGGCAAACGCGACGAAATGATCGTAACGCTCAAAAAGACGATCGAGCTCAATCCGGACCATGCGGAT
>JANONA010000390.1:0-5406 GCA_031420575.1 Nitrospirota bacterium
GGGAAAATGGTTCGTCCGGGCATCAGTCATTTTTATGGCTTCACCGGTCTTGGGGTTCGTGCCGGGGTTGCAGTTATACTCCACATGGCACTGGCCGCACAGCAGCGTGGTGTCGTATTTCTCGAGGATTGCGATCTTGCGGTTGAACCCGCGCGTCCCCATGTCGATGACCTTGAAGTTCGTGTGTTTCGGGTCCTTGTGCCAGAGCGTGTCCGCCTCGGGCCGCGTCAGGGCCTGGATCAGGCCGTCGCGCACGATACGGGGCTTTGCCGCATGCGGGTCGTGACAGGTGAAGCAGTTCAGGCCATGGGTCACGTCCTTTGCCACTTCCACGACGTTCGATGTCCTCGCCCAGGTGGCGCCCGGGACGGGATCGCCCAGGTATGCCCACTTCAGGATAAAGTCCTGGGTCTTGCACTGGAGGCAGACGGGGTTCGCGGCTGCGGCGGTCTGGGGGTTGAATACCTTGTGCTCCTTGGTCTCATGATGGGTGTCGGTCAGGATATCCCATGCCCTGCCATTCTCGAGAACATACTCCCATCCTTTCTTGGCCTGGAACCGGCCGCCGTAGCTGCGGTCGACGATGAGGTGGTCCGTCAGCATGTTCACATGGCTTCGGGTCAGGTTATGCTCCTTGGTAAAGCCGTGGCCGGCCATGAGCTTGTCCCAGAAAGGATTGGGCGAACGGTTTGTAAGCTGTGACTTCTCGTCCCGCGCCGGACGGTGCTTGGCCACCTGCATGAAACTGTCGAACTGGTCCTTGTGGCATTTACCGCAGGCCTCCCAGGAGGTGTTGGTCACCGGCCTCGTGTCCGGCCCGGGGTTCGCCACGTGTTTGTCGAGCCCGGAATGGCAATTCACGCAGTTGATCTTCACGTGCTTGCCCATGGTATGGAGCTGCTTGATAGGATCATGGCACCCGTAGCAGGTATCGACGCTTACCGCTTTTTCCGTTGTTTTTTTGAGAGGTGTACTTTTGTATTGCGCATCAGCGTTCTTGATCCAGAGAAAAACGGCCACAATCGCGATCAGCGGCAGAAGAATTGCTAAAGCCTTTTTCATCAGAACATACCTCCTTGTAATAGAGTAGAAGACAGTGAGCAACGTCATATCTGAATGAGGAAAGTGTATCACAAAAAGATTGTCTGTGCAGGGAATTCAAGTTCAGCCGTCTCCGGTCCAAAACAGGACTCTATTTAAGCACAGAGCTCCCGCTCATGGTTATGATGTGTATCATACGATACTTTTCGCTCCCGCGTGTTTTAATCGGAATTTTGCCTTGACTTTGAAGCGGTTATGCACTATATTCTGTTTCGTAGAGGAGGTCTGTATGACGAAAGCAGATATCATCTCAGAAGTTTTTGATAAGGTCGGCCTGCCGAAGCAGGATGCGGAAGAATTGGTGGGGATGATTCTGGATATGATCAAGCAGATCCTGAAAGAGGGGGAGACGGTGAAGCTTTCGGGATTCGGAAACTTCGTGGTCCGGAAGAAGAATTCACGCAAGGGCCGCAATCCGAAGACGGGTCAGGAGATCGAGATCACCCCGCGGAGCGTTGTCAGTTTCAGACCCAGCATGATTTTCAAAGAGCATGTCATCGAATCCCCAACAACAGCAACAGCCGAGTAAGCTTTTTTACCGGATCGGCGAGGTGAGCCGCATCTCCGGGCTGGAACCGTATGTACTGCGCTACTGGGAAACCGAGTTTCCCCAACTCAAGCCGGACAAGGGTAAATCGAAACAGCGGCTCTATAGTAAAAAAGACCTGGACATTGTTCTCCGGATAAAACAGTTACTGTATAAAGAGGGGTACACGATCTCCGGGGCGCGAAAAAAACTGAACGGCAAAGGGGACCAGGACGTTATCGAGTCGGTTATCGAGACGGCAAAGAAGGAGCTCAGGGAGATTCTTGAACTATTAAAATGAAAATCGGGGCGTGGCGCAGCCTGGTAGCGTACTCGCTTGGGGTGCGAGTGGTCGGCCGTTCAAATCGGCTCGCCCCGACCAATTTCAGCAAGGCCCGGATAACCTCCGGGCCTTTTTTGTCGGAAGAAGATGCGCAGTAAAGAAAGAATCATTCATGAACTGTGTCCACAGGGTGAATGAAAATTATATGTTTTTGTAGGGCAACCCTTCAGGGTTGCGGCCTGTCGGTGATTAGCAAGGCTAAAGCCTTGCCCTACATTAACCATCTGAGCAGTTGCAATTATCCTATAACGTAATCTCCGTGCCGATGCCTTCCCGGGTAAATATTTCAAGCAGCAGGGCATGGAGCACCCGACCGTCGATGATGTGTACCTTGGCGCAGCCCGCGTCGAGCGCCTCGAAGCAGGCTTTCGTCTTGGGCAGCATGCCGCCCGCGATGGTTCCGGAATGAATCAGCGTTTCGACTTTTCTTTTATTCAGCGTTGGAATGAGGTTCTTGTCCTTGTCCAGAATACCCGCCTGGTCCGTGAGCAGGATGAGTTTCTCCGCCTTGAGCGCGCCTGCCACGGCGCCGGCAACGAGGTCCGCGTTGATGTTGTACGTCTCGCCGTTCGCCCCTGCGCCGACCGGGGCGATGACCGGGATAAATCCACCCTGCTCAAGCGCGATAAGCGCGCCTGGCCTGATTTCCGTCACCTCGCCGACAAGACCGATGTCTATGATCTCGGTTTCGCCTGTTTCTTCCGACCGCGTGGTCATTTTCAGCTTCTTTGCCTGGATCAGTCCGCCGTCCTTGCCGGTAAGTCCCACTGCTTTGCCGCCCGCCTGGTTGATGAGGTTCACGATTTCCTTGTTCACCTTGCCGCCCAGGACCATTTCAACGATATCCATGGTCTCCTCGTCCGTGACGCGTTGTCCCGAGACGAAGGTGGATTTCTTGCCCATCCGCTCCATGGTTTTGCCGATCTGCGGTCCTCCTCCGTGCACGATAACGGGGTTGATGCCGATGTAGCGCATGAGCACCACATCCTGGGCAAAACCCCGCTTCAGGTTCTCGTCGCTCATGGCGCTCCCGCCGTACTTGATCACGAAGGTCTTGCCCCAGAAGGTCTGGATATAGGGCATGGCCTCGATGAGGATTTTCGCTTTTTCGATCAGTTTTTCCATAAAAACTCCTACAAAATGTACCTGCTCAGATCCTCGCTCTTCAGGACGTCCGCGAGGCGCTCCTGCACATACGTCGCGTTGATTTCGACCTTGGCCCCTTTTTTCTCCGGCGCGTCAAAGGAGATCTCGTCGAGCAGACGCTCCAGGATGGTATGAAGCCTGCGGGCGCCGATGTTCTCCGTGCGCGCGTTCACCTTGGCCGCGATGTCGGCGATTTCCTCGATCGAGTCATTGGAAAAGGTGATCGAGACTTCCTCGGTGGCGAGGAGGGCGATCTGCTGCTTGATGAGCGCGTTCCGCGGCTCGGTCAGGATGCGGATGAACTCGGCCTTGCCCAGGGATTCGAGCTCGACCCGGATCGGGAACCTGCCCTGGAGCTCCGGGATCAGGTCGGACGGTTTGGAGACGTGGAACGCGCCCGCCGCGATGAACAGGATATGATCGGTCTTGACCGGCCCGTACTTGGTCGTGACCGTCGAGCCTTCCACGATCGGCAGGAGATCGCGCTGCACGCCCTGGCGGGAAACGTCCGGGCCATGCGACTCGCGGCCCGCGATCTTGTCGATCTCGTCGAGGAACACGATGCCGGACTGCTCGATGCGCTGGACCGCGTCCTTGATCACCTTGTCCATGTCGATGAGTTTTGCGGCCTCTTCCTGTACTATAAGCCGGAGCGCGTCAGGCACCTTGACCTTGCGCCGCTTGGTCTTTTCGGGAAGGAGCCCGCCAAGCATCTCTTTCAGGTTCATCTCGATCTCTTCCATGCCGACATTCGAGATGATGCCGAAGGGCATAACCCGCTCTTTCTGCTCGAGTTCCACCATCCGTTTGTCGAGCTTGCCTTCGCGAAGCTGCTGGCGGAGTTTCTCGCGTGTGCTCGAATCCCGCTCTTGTAGTTCCGTGGCCGGCGCTTCGTGTTCCGTCGAAGTCCTGAGCTGCGGCAGGAGCATGTCAAGCAGGCGTTCCTCGGCCATGACCGCGGCCTTTTCCCGCACCTGCTCCGCCATCTCACTTTTTACCATATTGATGCCGATCTCGGTGAGATCGCGGATGATGGACTCCACGTCACGGCCCACATACCCGACTTCGGTGAACTTGGATGCCTCAATTTTGAGAAAGGGGGCCTGGACGAGCTTCGCGAGTCTGCGGGCGATCTCGGTCTTTCCCACGCCCGTGGGGCCGATCATGATGATATTCTTCGGCATGACCTCGTCGCGAAGGTCCTCATTCAGGCGCTGCCGCCTCCAGCGGTTTCGGAGCGCAATGGCAACGGCCCGCTTGGCCTTGTGCTGGCCGATGACATATTTATCGAGCTCTTCGACGACTTGTCGTGGTGTGAGCGAATCTTTCAAAAAAACCTCCAGCAAAGCATAGTAGTCAGTAGTCAGTAGTCAGTAGTCAGTAGTCAGGAGTCAGTAGTCAGGAGTCAGGAGAAAAGCGGATAGTGTTCGTTGCCTTTATTCTGGCTTCTGGCTCCTGACTACTGACTCCTGCATTTATAATTCTTCTATGGTGATTTCCTTGTTTGTATAAATACAGATATCCGCCGCAATCTTCATGGATTCTCCCACAATCGTTCGCGCATCCAGCTTTGTGTGTGCCAACAGCGCCCGTGCCGCGGCGAGAGCGTACGGGCCTCCTGAACCGATTGCGGCGATTCCATTCTCCGGTTCAATCACATCCCCATTTCCCGAGAGGACAAAGGTTCGTTCATTATCAGCAACGATCATGAGCGCCTCGAGCCGGCGCAGGAACTTGTCCGTTCTCCAGTCCTTGGCAAGTTCCACCGCGGCGCGCGTGAGGTTGCCGTGGTACTGGTCGAGCTTGCCTTCGAATTTCTCGAACAAGGTAAACGCATCCGCCGTTGCGCCGGCAAACCCTGTCAGGATTTTGTCATTATACATCTTGCGTATTTTTATTGCATTGTGTTTCATCACCGTGGCGCCGACGGTCACCTGCCCGTCGCCGGCGATCGCGGTCTTGCCGTTGAGCCGAACGGCGAGTATCGTTGTTCCGTGTATGGGTGTTATTTCACTCATGATGCCTCCGATAACCAGAAGTCAGATGACAGAAGTCAGAAGACAGAAGTCAGATGACAGATGACAGATGACAGCTTTTGATTCAGTCTGACTTCTGATAGTCTGTTATCTAAATCCTGCAATCGAACCACAGAGTTCACAGAGTAACATACTGATTAAAAGGAATAAACCCTAAAACCGATGTTTCTCTCTGCGCACTCAAAAGGTGACTGCTACAAGTCTTATAATTTTTCAAAATCAAACTCACGAGAACACGGAGAATAAAAGGGTTT
>JANONA010000391.1:0-1988 GCA_031420575.1 Nitrospirota bacterium
AAAAAAGATCCCCGAATGGCCGAGCTTCTCGAGATCGCGCGCCACCTCGAAGGCCAGGTCAGACATGCCTCGAAACACGCGGCGGGAGTCGTCATATCCCAGGAACCGCTCACCGAGTATCTCCCGCTCTTCAAGACGCCGAAAGACGAGATTACCACCCAGTTCGACATGAAGGGTGTGGAAAAGATCGGTCTCGTTAAGTTCGACTTCCTCGGCCTGCGCACGCTCACGGTGATCCACAAGGCGGTCGAGACAATCAACCTGCGGCTTTCCCGGGCGCCGCTGGCGAACAAGGAACAGTTCGACGTCTCCCGCATCCCCTTTGATGACGCAAAGACCTATGAACTCCTGTCGCGCGGCGAGACCGCCGGTATTTTCCAGCTTGAGTCGTCGGGCATGCGCGATATCGTCATCAAGATGAAACCCCAATGTTTCGAGGACATCATAGCGCTCCTGGCGCTCTACCGCCCCGGTCCGCTGAGCAGCGGCATGGTGGACGATTTTATCAAACGAAAAAAAGGCGCCGTGAAGATAACCTACGAGCTGCCCCAGCTCGAGTCCATCCTCAAGGACACCTATGGAGTCATCGTGTACCAGGAGCAGGTGATGCAGATCGCCCGCACCCTGGCCGGCTATTCCCTGGGAGGCGCGGACCTGCTGAGACGCGCCATGGGGAAGAAGGACCCCGAGGTCATGGCCAGGGAAAAGGTGCCGTTCCTGAAGGGCGCGGAAAAGCTGGGCGTGAATCCGAGGAAGGCCGAAGCGATCTTCGACCTCATGGCCAAGTTCGCGGAGTACGGATTCAACAAGTCCCACAGCGCGGCATACGCCCTGGTCTCCTATCAGACCGCGTACCTGAAGGCCCATTATCCCGTGGAGTACATGGCCGCCTTGCTCACGAGCGAAGTCCAGGATACGGACAAGGTGGTGAAGTACATCCACGAAGTGCGCCAGATGGGCATCACCATCCTGCTTCCCGACGTGAACCAGAGCATGGGGGACTTTACGGTGATGGAGGCGCATGACCGGGAGAACGTCGAGCCCGGCAGCACGATCGGGTCCCTCCGCTTCGGCCTGGCCGCGGTTAGGAACGTGGGGCTCTCGGCCATCGAGGCCATTGTCGAGGCCCGGGAGACAAAAGGTCCGTTCACCTCCCTCATGGACTTCTGCCGGAAAGCCGACCAGCGCAGGGTGAACCGCCGCGTGATCGAAGCGCTCATCAAGTGCGGGGCCTTTGACAATACCGGCAGCCGCAGGGCACGGATGATGGACGGTCTCGATATGGCCATCGACCAGGGCGGCAAACACCAGGACCAGGAGGCCATCGGCCAGTTCAGCATCTTCGACTCCATGGACGACCAGAAAGAGCTTGCCCTGCCCGATGTGCCCGAGTGGAAAGAGAGCCGGATCCTGGCCCATGAAAAAGAGAGTGTCGGGTTTTATATCAGCGGCCATCCCCTTGCGGCCTTCGAGGCGGACATCAAGCGCTACGCAACAGCGACCACGGAGACGCTCGAGAGCATCCAGGACGGCAAGGAAGTGACCATCTGCGGCGTCATTGCGGGGCTCAGCCCGAAGATGACCAAAAAAAATGAAAAGATGGCGATCCTGAACCTTGAAGACCTCTTCGGCGCTGTCGAGGTCATCGTGTTCCCTGACCTGTATAAAACGGCAAGCCACATGCTGCTGACCGACACGCCGCTCATTGTGACAGGTCAGCTCGATAAGAGCGAACAGGGGAACAAGATCAAGGCCGTGCGGCTCCACTTGCTCGCGGAGGTTAAGAAAAAAGGCGCCGTGCGGATGGACATCAAGCTGAGCGCCACGGGCCTGACGCAGGACGATCTCCTGAAGGTCAAGGAAATCCTCCTCCGCTACCAGGGCGCCATCCCCGTTTATTTCCGCCTCCAGAACCCCACCCGCAAGGAATCCCTCATCTCCGTGGGCCGCGAGCTTCGCGTGAACCCGAGCGACCAGCTCATCAGCGA
>JANONA010000392.1:0-2280 GCA_031420575.1 Nitrospirota bacterium
TTCTCGATGCCGCGGTGGAGATAGCCGGGACGCGGGTCACAGCCCACCACGGTTTCGCCTTGCAGGTCGAGCACTAAGCGCAGCACACCGTGAGTGCTCGGGTGCTGCGGCCCCATATTGAGCGTGATTTCTTTCTGGACGACTTCTTTCTGTTCGGTTACGGGAGAAGACATATTTTCACCATGAATGTCAAAGCTCAAAGTTCAAATCAAACACCAAACGGCAAATCTAATTGTTATTCAAAGCTCTTCCACTTTGAACTTTGCACTTTGTACTTTGAACTTTGTACTTTGTACTTGCGTTAGTATCCCTTGAGCGGATATTCTTTCCTGAGCGGGTGTCCTTCCCAGTCCTCCGGCATCAGGATCCTGCGGAGATCCGGGTGTCCGTCGAATTTGATCCCCATGAGGTCAAAGGTCTCGCGCTCGTGCCAGTTCGCCGTTTGCCAGATCGAGGAGACCGAGTCTACCCGCGGATCCTCTTCCGGCGCCCGCACTTTGAGCCGGATCCGGTGGTGATACACGATGGAAATAAGATTGTACACAACCTCGAACCGCGGCCCGTTGTCGCCCGGATACGCTGAAAAATCAACCGCGGTCAGGTCGGCCAGACGATCCATCCTGAGCAACGGCTCGTCGCGGAGATAGAGACAGACCTCCTTGATCCTGTCCTTCCTGAGCGACACTCCCACCTGCCCGGCATGGGCCGTCGTGCCGAGGACCTGGCCCGCGAATTTTTCTTCAATCATTTTTGCGATCTGTAAGGGATCCATAATCTTCTCTTTCAGGCTGTAATGTTATTTCCTTATATACTTCTCTTTTTTGATCTTTTCCTGCAGTTTGATGATGCCGTTCATCAGGGCTTCGGGACGCGGCGGGCAGCCCGGGATATACACATCCACGGGAACGATATTATCAACGCCCTGAACCACGCTGTAGGTATTGAATATCCCGCCGGACCCTGCGCAGCTTCCCATGGCGATGACATAGCGCGGCTCCGGCATCTGGTCGTACACGCGGCGAAGAACCGGGGCCATCTTCTTGGACAGTGTGCCTGCCACCAGCAGAAGGTCGGATTGCCTCGGTGAGGGCCGGAAAACGGTGCCGAACCGGTCAAAATCATGCTGGGGAGCGGCAATATACGCGATCATCTCGATTGAGCAGCACGCAAGCCCGAACGTCATGGGCCAGATTGAACTGGAGCGGCAGTAATTCAGAAATGAATCGACTGTTGTCGAGAGATACCCTTCTTCAAATACGTTCTGGATTATTCCCATTCAAGCGCCCCTTTCTTCCACGCATAGAAATATCCAACGAGCAGGATGGCGATGAAGATCACCATTTCCACAAAACCGTACAAACCGATGTGGTCATAGGCCACGGCCCAGGGATAGAGAAACACGGCTTCAATATCGAATATAAGAAACAGCATGGCGATGAGGTAATACCGGATAGAGAACTTTTGATGGGCGTCCATGGACGGGGTGATCCCGCACTCATAGGTAAGCAGCTTTTCGGGATAGGGATTCCGCGGCCGGAGTATCCAGCTGAAGACAAGCATCCCGATGCCGACGGCGGTGCCGAGCAGCAGAAAAACGACTACGGGCAAAAAATGTTCCGGAAGATAGGTACCTGGTGTCATACACTAAGCTCCCTGCTGTTAAATTTTTGATTAGCAGAACTTCTAAAACGAAAGGATAATAAGCCAAGTCAGATATATTGTCAAGAAAAACATTTCAAGAGGAGTTATCCGGGTTTGTATCGCGAAGGGTATGAAAGTTCGCAACACTGAAGCACGGTCGCATTCCTTAAGTCTTAAAGCTTTTGCCTCAGTCTGTGCTCTGTCCTCTGTCTTCCGCTACTTGATCCTCTGCGAGATTTTCTTGAAATCCTCCGTGCCCGCGACCTTCAGAAGCTGGAATAAAACCGTTTCCGTGCAGGTCACCACGGCGCCCGCGTTGCGCATAAACTCGATGCCGGTCTTCCCGTTCTCCTCGGCACGGGAACATATTGCATCCTGCACCACGTGCGGCATGAACCCGTCCCTCAAAAGCCCCACCGTGGTCTGAAGCACGCAGATATGTGTCTCCATTCCGCAAACAATGAGCTTTTTCTTCCCCAGCTTCCTGAGCTCCGCCAGAAACGCCGGCTCGCCGCAGCAGTTGAAGGCTGTCTTTTCGATCGGCTTGTAGTCAGGGATGGCCGACTGGAGCTCGGGCACGGTCCTGCCCAGTCCTTTGGGATACTGTTCGGTCACCACGATCGGGAGGTTGATCATTTT
>JANONA010000393.1:0-4383 GCA_031420575.1 Nitrospirota bacterium
GCGAGGTTCTTGGGATCGTGGAATTGCGCCCAGTCACGCTCGTTCCGGAATGAGATGATCTTTTTCTGGATGGATTTTAAATCAGCCATCATCCCCCCGTCGGGCCGCATGTATCAGGTTCGATTGAAGACTTTACTACAAAAGGTCGCAAAGGGCAAGGGGGAATGCGGCTTAGGGCAACGGCGCTTTGATGGGGTACACCTTCAGGAAGCCCAGGAACTCCTTGGCCGTGTGAGTGCAGTAGTTGCGCTTGGGAGAGATGATGCTGAAATTCCGATGAAACTTGACGTCCTTGAAGGTCATGGCTTTCAGGACGCCGTATTTGATCGCCTGGCGCGCGGCCCAGGCCGATACGATCGAGACCCCGACGCCTTCTTCCACGGCGCTCTTGATCGATTCGGTGCTGCCGAGCACGAGCGAGATTTTGAGGTTGTCTAACTTGATCCCGTGATCCTCGAGGTGCTTCAGGATGATCTGGCGGGTGCCGGACCCCTCTTCACGCAAAATGAGCGGCTCCCTGATCAGGTCCATAGCCGGGATATTGCGTCGCTCCGCCCAGGGGTGCGCGGGAGACATGATCACCACGAGTTCATCCGAAAGCAACGTGTCCACGGCAAAGCGTTGTTTGCTCACGTCCCCTTCCACCAGGGCTATATCGATCTCGCCGGCGTTCAGCCGCTCGGTAATGATCTTCGTATTGCTCACTAAAAGCGAGATATTGACCTGGGGAACTTTCTTCTTGAACGCCGAGATGATCATGGGGAGAAGATAGTTGCCGATGGTCGAACTGGCGCCTATGGAGAGGGAGCCCTTGATCGCGCCGGTGATCTCACTGATATTCTTCTGCGCCTCGGCGTAAAGCGCGAGGATCTCCTTGGCCCGCTTATACAGGATCTCGCCCGCCGGCGTCAGATTGATGGAGTTGCCGGAACGATCGAACAAACGGGTCTCGTAGATCTCCTCCATGGCCTGCACCTGGAGACTCACCGCGGGCTGGGTAAGGTGGATGAGCGCCGCGGCCTTGGAAAAGCTTTTGGTATCCGCGACGGCGCAGAACACTCGTAGTTTATGATCTTCCATAGTAAGGTATCGTGCTCGAAACAGTAAGGGTGTGGATGTATGAGACAAAGTCGATCGTACGCCTGTCCGCGCCTTTTTTAGTTATAAATCAAACCCCTGTTCTTGTCAAGGAGTTTATCATGAAGGTATCATGAACCCTTTCGTGATTCGGCGGCAAGGGGCGGTGAAAGTGCAAAATCTTCTTGACATTTCCCCGTTTATGGTTAAAATGCATGGGTTTGCGTAATATTAAACCGTTAAACCGGAGGTGAAAATACCATGGCAGAAATGAGTAAAACCGCTAAAGCAGCCACAAAAAAGGCGATCGTGAACCTGAATGTACCCCAGTGCTGCGCCAAACCCATGCAGTCGGCAAAAATGATGACCACAAGCGGCAAGGTCCGCGGCATGATGTGGTTCTGCGATAAATGCTTTAAAGAAAAGGCGCTCTAAGCCGGTTCTTCAGACATCGTTTCGTTGCAAGGCGGTGAGCATTTCACCGCCTTTTGTTTTTTGGCAACTGCTCGGGACTAAAGGTGTTATTGAATACATCAACCCATAGTTCAATGCCAAGAGCCGAAAATAAGAGAGGGCTACCTCACCAGATCCCCGTACTCGCCGGGCTTGCGGTTCTTGAGAAACCCCCAGGCCTCCGTGGCGGCAACGCGCTCCGCGCGGTCGATCTCGGCGATCACGATCGCCTCCTTGCCGCCGACAAGCTCGGAAACCATCTCGCCCCAGGGGTCTACGCAGAAGCTCCTGCCGTAGAACGAGACGCCGTCCTCCTGTCCCACGCGGTTCACCCGGAAAACAAAGAGGTTGTTCGCGAAGGCATTCGCCGCGATCGCCCTCTCCCAGAGGCTGTGCGTATTAAGCGATGCGGCTGTGGGCGCGAACACGATCTCGGCGCCCTTGAGCGCAAGGACACGAGTGCCTTCGGGGAACAGGTTGTCCCAGCATATCTGGATGCCGATCTTGCCCTGCGACGTCTCGAACACGGGGAGCCCGGCATCTCCGGGGGAAAAGTAGAATTGTTCACGATAGAGTGGAAGATCGGGGAGATGAAGCTTGCGGTACATACCGAGCAGTTTGCCGCAATCAAAAACCGCGGCGCTGTTAAAGTATTATTTGGAATTGACCTGACTACCCGAGTAGTTACGATTTAAACAACCTCTCCGTCACGGATATGAATCGTCCTGCCCGCCCTCCTGGCATTCTCTTCATTGTGTGTCACCATCACGATGGTATGGCCGTCAACATGCAGCTCGCCCAGCAGCTCAAGCACCTTGTTTCCGGTTTTTGTGTCGAGATTGCCCGTGGGCTCGTCCGCGAGGATCAGCGCGGGACTGTTCACCAGGGCCCGCGCGATCGCAACCCGCTCCTGCTCGCCGCCTGAAAGCTGGGAGGGTAACCGTCCCGCCTTGGTATCCAATCCAACCCGTACGAGCGCCTCGAGAGCCTTTGCCCTCGCTGTCCCGTTCAGCCCGGGCTGGATCGTGAGCGGCAGCATCACGTTCTCGATCGCCGTCAGATACGGCACAAGATAGAAGGACTGGAACACGAAACCCAGGTATTCGCGCCTGAAGTCAGACAGCTTGTTCGGCCCCAGACTTCCCAGGTCGATGTCGTCGATGGACACGACGCCCGAGGACGCCTTGCTCAGACCGCCGATGAGCGAGAGCAGGGTGCTTTTGCCCGAGCCTGACGGCCCCATCACCGCAACGAACTCGCCCGAGTTGATGCCGAGCGATATGCCCTTGAGCGCGGCATACTCCTCGTCGCCGGCGTGGAATATCTTCGTAACATTCGTTAGTTTAATGAACGACATGATGACTCCTGGTATTTTTCAGTGTGCAAGAAGGATGAAGGTTTGTACTCTATACTCTGTACCCTGTACCCTGTACCCTGCCCCCCGACCCCTGCCCTTACAGCGTCTTCAACGCCTCAACTGGATCGAGTTGTCCCGCCCGCACCGCCGGATAAATGCTCGCGAGCAACCCGACAATGACCGACGCGGCAAGCGCGCCCGCCGCAAGGACGGGATCGAACTCGAACGTGAGGTTGTAGGCGCTCATCAGATAGGGCGCAACGAACCGCGGGCTGATAATCCCAAGAGCATAACCGACAATCCCGGCGAGCAGGCTCACGATGAAGGCCTCGGTGAGCAGCACCTGGATAATATGCCCGGTCCGGAAACCGATGGCGCGGAACAGGCCGATCTCCTGCACCCGCTCCTTGACCGACGCGGTCATGGCAAAAAAGACGATCATGCCGGCCACGATCAGGAGAAGCGCTGAGATGCCGAGCGAGAATTTATGGAAGTGGTGCATGGACTGCATCTTGAGCTCCACCGTCTCCTTGACCGCCACGACCCGCGCGCCGGGCAGCGCGCCGCTCACCTGCTCCACTATTTCCTCGATGGGGCAGCCGCTGCAAAGGGCCGAAAGCTCGACAAGGCTGACGGCATTGCCTTTTTTGAAGGTCTTCTGGACCCACAGAATATCGGCGAAAATCAGGCCGTCGTCCTGGGACCCGGTCTTGTCGATGACGCCAGACACCCGAAGGGTCCCCTGGCCAAGAGCGATGCTGTCACCAGGCGCGAGCTGAAGCCGGGCGGCGGCATCCCCGCCGATCAAGGCCTCGTCGCTTTCCCGCGGATTCATTCCCGCCGCAACACGCCACCATTTCTTGAGCCGCCGCTCAGCCTTGAAGTCCACGCCGGCCACCAGTACTTTTGTCCCTTTGACCTCGGCCTGGACGAGCAGCTTCGGCGCAATGGTGGTGATGTTCTCTTTATTCTTGATGGTAAGGATGCGGGTCAGATCATCCATCGTGAGTTCCCGGCCGCCGGTGTTCACCGCCGAGACCGTGAGCCCGCCGTAGGAGAGCGGCAGCCCTTCCGAAGCGGGGAGCACCAGGATGTTCGCCCCGAACTCATCCAGCACACGCATGATCTCTTTGTTCATGGCGTCGCCGAGCGAGGTCATGGCCACAGCCGCGCCGATCCCGATCGCGAGACCGGAAACCAGGAAAAAGGTCCGTCCTTTTTTCCGGCGCAAATTGTTCAATGAAATGTCAATAAGTTTCATATTAGAAGTATTGCGCCCCTGCATCAAGGTCCCGGACCTTCAGCATAATTGCCCGCTCGTCCACGGTCTTGTTGATCGGAATGGGATTGCAACCTCCGGACATGGTCCCGATACCCGTTGGCTGAAAGCCCATGCCGCAGTTATTGCAAACCATGAGGCCGCCCTCTTCTCGGTAGCCGAGCTTCGCGTGATTGCAGGCCTTGCACGCATCAAATGCCGCGCGGATACTGCCGTC
>JANONA010000394.1:0-1983 GCA_031420575.1 Nitrospirota bacterium
GATGAGATAATTGAGTGTGTGTTCGAAGGTTTCCGGGAGGATTTGTTTTTCGAAGCTTATCGGGATCAATTTGCATTGGGAATAATCGTAGTCTTTGTATCGCGCCATACGCCTCCCGTGGGTGAGGGGTTTTGATGAATGTTTACTGCGTTTGCATGGCGTTATTATAGCATAAAATGACTTTTCCTACAGGTTCAACACGCGGGTCACGCGCCGCCTTTGGCGAGTCGCTGTGGAGGCGCTGGTTGGTATCGACTTTTCAAGAGCTACGATATAGTCTTGAAATGGGTACTTCTTTGCTTCATTTTCTTATAACAAAGAATGTCAAAGTATGTTATTATTGAGGCATAGGAGGAAACAATATTATGAACATTTCACTTACTCCACAACTTGAAAAACTGGTGAAAAATAAGGTTGAGAGCGGTCATTACGGTTCCGCAAGCGAGGTTATGCGAGAAGCTTTGCGCCTTCTTG
This sequence comes from Nitrospirota bacterium, assembly GCA_031420575.1. Lineage (GTDB taxonomy): Bacteria > Nitrospirota > UBA9217 > UBA9217 > UBA9217 > JALNZF01. Next base: position 475 of record JANONA010000394.1, read on the forward strand.
TTGAGCGAGACCACAGGCAATCTGTGCATATCGAAGAACTTAGGGCCGAAATAAAAAAAGGATTGGATAGTGGTGAACCGACGCCTTTAAATATTAAGGCTATTAAGACACAAGGCCGGAAACGGCTCAATGCAGCACAAAAACATAAGGCACACGTCTGATGTTGAGAATTCTGAAAAGCCCGGCGGCCGAAAATGACCTCAACGAAATTTGGTGGTTCATCGCCCAAGACAACCCCGACAATGCGGACAAACTCCTTGACGAAATTGCAGAAACCAGCAGCAAACTCGCGCAATTCAAAAATATGGGAAGAAATCGGGATGAACTCCATCAAGGTTTGCGAAGTTTCCCGGTCGGCAGACATCTCATTTTCTATATGCCGATTAGTGGTGGTATTGAGATCGTAAGAGTTTTGCATGGCATGATGGACATTGACGCTTTATTTTAAACGAGAGGGGCTCTGCGATTTATTGCCGCGTCCCCCCGCTGTTTTGGAGTTATGCCCTAAATGCATCAACGTCCCGGAGATGTTCCGGAGATGTTCGGAGATGTTCCGGAGATGTTCACAGATCAGCAAGGAGAATGCGACGGGGACGAGTACGACGAACAATGTCTTCTCACTGGCACTGCGGTACAGTTGTTTAGATGAGAGAGAGTCATAGGGTCAGGTCTTTACCGTTAGCATTACTGCCATTCGGTCATGATCCGCGATAATAATGTCAACACTAAAGACCTGACCCTATAGGTTCCGGACGCGGTGGTTGGAGGATTCGCACGTTGAGCTATAAAAGACTTTTGAGCTTAGCTTTGCAGTCAAGGTTGGCAAGCCCCATATCAGGGTCTTCTTTCATTGAGTATTCGTAGCCATGACTATTTAAAATCATGGAACGCCCTGGTCCTTTAAAAAAAGTGCTTCTGATTCCAGTTTCTTCAATCGGCTTCAATTCAGAATCAGTTATTTCGTATATCTTTATTTTGTGAATGGTGGCAAGACCGTTAAGCAGATAACAATAACGCCCGTTGCCATCAGGGAAAACTTGATACGTGCTTAAATAAGGGCCTATAGCAACAGTCCACGTGCCTGTAACGTTTGTGGGAGCAGGAGACACATCCATAAACTTATTATTCATTGACTCGTGCTGCATGGCAGGATATGCACAGCTACTAAGCAAGATTGGAAGTGCCGCATAAACAAGAAGACGTAAATTCATAATGACCTCCATCGAGAAAGGGATTGATATGCCGCAGGTCGTATATGTAATTGCTGTATTAGTCGTTTGTTGGTCCAGCTTTTAATTTAATTTTGCCGTCTTCAACAAGGAGGTGAAGTTTGTGCTCAGAGAAGGCGTTGCGACTGGCAGCATTGACATTTCGGTTGTTAGACTTGCACCAGGCAAGGAACTCGTCTGTTGGAGCTTCTATTTTGAGGATTTGTTGATTCCCTCGGGACTGCATTTCCTTGAATCCATATTCGGCGGCAGCAAGCCATTCGGCGTAGGTATCGTGGAG
>JANONA010000395.1:0-19739 GCA_031420575.1 Nitrospirota bacterium
GCGGCGATCTGGATCAGTTCCGAGGTTTTCTTGTTCAGCGGCCCCGCTGCTTTGGCGGCTTTCCCGAGGTTTTCAACGGCCTTGATGAGACCTTTGTACTTCTTCTGGATGGCGATGTACTGCTTCGGTAATGTCGGCATGGGACCCTCCTTAAATTTAGTTACGGATGAGCACAGGGTAGCACAGTTAGGGAACCGATGCAATGTATTTTCACTGTGGCGTGCCGACGCATTCTCCGTGTTTGCAGGCAACAGGATGCTACAAGAACTATGATTATGGCTTGACATTTATTGTCTTGACAAAGGGGTCCACTTAAGAGTATAGGAGTATAGTGGAAGAAGAGTTTAATGTGTTGTAATTCAAGAAGTTCTCCGCGCCTTTGCGGTGAAAGTTTTGACATTACGTTCATCTCACAAAGGAGGGTTCCATGGGCGTATCAAGAAGAGACTTTCTGAAGATCTCCGGCAGCACGCTTCTCCTGGGTCAGCTGGCCGCCCCGGCTTCCGCCGATGCACAAGAGCGGGAGTCGAAGATCAAGGGCGCCAAAGAGACCAGGACCATCTGTCCGTACTGCTCCGTCGGGTGCGGCATCGTGGTCCACACGAAGGACGACAAGGTGGTGAACACCGAGGGCGATCCCGGGCATCCGATCAACGAGGGGACGCTCTGCCCGAAAGGCGCGTCGATCATGCAGCTGGTGCAGAACGACACCCGCGTCCTGAAGCCGATGTACCGGGCCCCGGGAGCCGACAGCTGGAAGGAAGTGGAATGGGACTGGACACTGGACCAGATCGCGAAGAAGGTGAAGGATACCCGCGACCGAACGTTCAAACTCACCTCCAAATCCAAGGTCAAGGAGAAACAGCCCGACGGCACGGACAAAGAGGTCGAGAAGGACTTCACCGTGAACCGGACCGACGCCATCGCCCACGTGGGCAGCGCGGCCCTGGACAACGAGGAGTGCTACCTGCTCCAGAAGATGCTCCGGTCCTGGGGCCTGGTATATATAGAACACCAGGCGCGTATTTGACACTCCGCAACGGTAGCGGCTCTGGTAGAGTCGTTCGGACGCGGTGCAATGACGAACCACTGGATCGATTTCAAGAATGCTGATGTTATCCTCGTAATGGGCGCCAACCCGGCCTCGAACCACCCCATCTCCATGAAGTGGGTGATGCGGGCGAAGGAGCAGCGGGGCGCCAAGCTCATCGTGGTGGACCCCCGGTTCACCCAGACGGCCTCCAAGGCGGACCTGTACGCGCCCATGCGCTCGGGAACGGACATCGCCTTCCTCGGCGGCATGATCAAGTACATCCTCGACAACAACCTCTACTTCAAAGACTACGTGGTCAACTACACGAACGCGAGCTTCCTGGTGAACCCTGACTTCAAGGGGCCGGGAGAGCTGAACGGCCTGTTCTCGGGCTATGACGAGAAGGCGCGGAAGTACGACAAGAAGACCTGGGGATACCAGATGGGCGAGGACGGGATCCCGAAGAAGGACCCGACGCTCAAGAGTCCCAACTGCGCGTTCCAGCTTCTGAAGAAGCAGTACAGCCGCTACACCCTCGACAAGGTGTCCTCCATCACCGGCACGCCCAAGGACAAGCTCGAGGCGGTGTACAAGCTCTACGGTTCAACCGGCAAGCCGAACAAGGCCGGCACCGAACTGTACGCCATGGGCTGGACACAGCACACGGTCGGCACGCAGAACATCCGCGCCATGGCCATCATCCAGCTTCTGCTCGGGAACATCGGCATCGCCGGAGGCGGCATCAACGCGCTCCGCGGCGAGTCGAACGTGCAGGGCTCCACGGACCAGGGGCTGCTGTTCCATCTCCTGCCGGGGTACAACGCGACGCCGTCCGCCGCGCTCAAGGACCTGAACGCCTACATCGAGAAGTTCACGCCTAAGACCAAGGACCCCAAGAGCGTCAACTGGCTCTCGAACCGAGCCAAATACATCACGAGCTACCTCAAGGCCATCTACGGAACGGCGGCGACCAAGGAGAACGATTTTGGGTACGAGTGGCTGCCGAAGACCGACGAAGGCATGAACGCCTCATGGCTCATGCTCTTCGACAAGATGTTCAAGGGCCAGTTCGAAGGCTTCTTTGCCTGGGGCCAGAACCCCGCCTGCTCGAGCGCCAACGCCAACAAGACCCGTCAGGCCCTGGGCAAGCTCAAGTGGCTGGTGAACGTAAACCTCTTCGACAACGAGACCGCCTCCTTCTGGAAAGGTCCGGGCATGAATCCCAAGGACATCCAGACCGAGGTGTTCATGCTGCCCTGCGCCTCGTCCATTGAAAAAGAGGGGAGCATCACCAACTCCAGCCGCCTGGCACAGTGGCGCTATAAGGCGATCGAACCGCTCGGCCAGTCAAAGCCCGACGCCGAGATCATGAATGAGCTGTTCCTGAAGGTGCGGGAACTCTATAAGAAGGAGGGTGGCAAGTTCCCCGAGCCGATCATGAACCTCGCGTGGAACTACGGCAAAAAAGTGGACATCCACAAGGTGGCCAAGGAGATCAACGGCTACTACCTTGAGGACGTGTACGACAATAAGGCGACGCCGCCGAAGCTTCTCGGGAAAAAGGGCGAGCTCTGCGCCACCTTCGTCCATCTCCAGCCCGATGGCACGACCTCCTGCGGCAACTGGCTTTTCAGCCAGAGCTATACTCAGAAGGAAGGCAAGGTCATCAACATGATGGCGCGCCGCGGCAAAACGGACCCCACGGGTCTCGGCCTCTTCCCGGAATGGGCCTGGTGCTGGCCGGTGAACCGCAAGATCATATACAACCGGGCATCGGTGGATATGAACGGCAATCCCTGGGACCCGAAGCGCCCGCTGCTCAAGTGGGATGCTGTCAAGGAGGACCCGGCCTCGAAAAAGCCCGGCACCTGGGTCGGCGACGTACCCGATGGACCGGCGCCGCCCATGGCCAAGGATACGGGCAAGTATCCGTTCATCATGATGGCCGAAGGCAAGGGCGCGCTCTACGGTCCCGGTCTTGCCGACGGGCCGTTCCCCGAGCACTACGAAGCGCTGGAGTGCCCGCTCGAGGAAAGCCTGATGTCCAAGCAGCGCATCAACCCGACGATCAAGATCTTCGGCGGGAAGGAGGACGCCTTCTACTCCTGCGATATGCGGTATCCCTACGTGGCATCCACGTACCGGGTGACCGAACACTGGCAGACCGGCGTCATGTCGCGCCACACTCCCTGGCTTCTCGAAATGCAGCCGCAGCAGTTCGTCGAGATGAGCCTTGAACTGGCATCGGAAAAGGGGATCAAGGGCGGCGACCGCATCAAGGTAAAGTCCGGCCGCGGCGAGATCTCCGCGGTGGCCGTGGTGACCTCGCGGTTCAAACCCTTCAGGATCGGCGGCCAGACCGTCCACCAGGTCGGCATGCCCTGGTGCTTCGGATGGCAGTATCCCAACGACCCGAAGGCGGGGGACAGCGCGAATCTGCTTACCCCGACCGTCGGCGATCCGAATACCATGATCCCCGAATACAAGGCCTTCATGGTCAATGTCGAGAAAATATAGGAGGCAGTCATGGCGACAACTACAAAAAGAAAAGCATTGCTCATTTCTTCGGAGCTCTGTATCGGGTGCAGGGGTTGCCAGACAGCGTGCAAGAACTGGAACCAGCTTCCCGGCCAGAAAACGACGAATACGGGAACGATGCAGAATCCTCCTGACATATCGGCCACGACATACAATATCATCCGCTTTAGCGAAGTGCCGTCCCAGGCCAACGCAGTACGCTGGCTCTTTGTCAGCCGCATGTGCATGCACTGCGACGATGCGGGATGCATGAAGATCTGCTCTGCTCCCGGCGCACTCTACAAGACCGAGCAGGGTGCTGTAGCGTTTAATAAGGACAAATGCACCGGATGCAAACTCTGTGTTGCCGCATGTCCTTTTGATGTGCCCCGGTACGATGCGCAGAACAAGATCGGGAAATGCGACTTGTGCTCAGGCCGCATTGCTGAAGGGCTCTCCCCTGCCTGCGCCAAGACCTGCCCGACAGGCGCGATCAAGTTCGGCGACCGGGCCGATCTGATCGCCTCGGCGAAGAAATCGGGTTATGGCAAAGTGTATGGCGAGACGGACCTGGGCGGGCTTGGGGCGATCTATGCTTTTAGGGACGCTCCAAGGATCTACGGCATGAACGAGAGCCCGGCTATCCCGGAAAGCGTCATCTTCTGGCATAATGTACTAAAACCGCTGGCCATCATCGGCCTCGGCGGCGTAGTAGCAGGCGCACTGATCCACTATGCGGCGATCGGACCGCATAAAGATGAGGAGGTGAAATAACATGGGCGAAATGGTGAGAAAAGCAAGTCCAGAAGAGATAATCAATCATTGGATACTGGCGATCAGTTGTCTCCTGCTGATCATTACGGGGTATGCCTTCCTGTTCAAGCTCACGCAGATAGGTGCGGTATTCGGCGGGTTCAATGGAATGAGGGTCGTGCACAACTGGGCCGGAGTGGTATTCACCGTGTCCCTGTTCGCGACGCTGTTCAACTATCTCCATGAGTCACTGACCTTTGATGCTGATGATTGGACATGGATCAAGATGGGCGGCGGTTATTTATCGAGAAGTGCGAAGAAGGCCCCGCCTATGGGGAAGCTGAACACCGGCCAAAAGTTCTATTATCTTGCGGTCATGGCGGCGGGAATTGCAATAGCGGCTTCCGGGTTCGGCATCTGGCTGGTGTCTGGCTCCAGGATGATCACGCTGGTATCGCACCTGGTACATAATCTGGCGTTTATTCTGTTCGTGGTTGCCGTACCCGCCCATGCCTATATGGGCACCCTGGCCAATCCGGGCACGTTCCGGATCATGGTCTATGGCACGGTGCCGATCGAGTTCGCCCGGAAGAAGTACCCCAAATGGATGAAGGAGATCGGAAAACTGTAAAAATGGTAACTATTCAGCCTGGTGCAAAATATTGTCATTCCGGCAGACGTTTTTGCACCTGACCTGAATAGGCGCTAAAAATGTTCCTTTTCGTCAGAAATATCAAGATCCGCTTTCAGTCACATCCCTGGAATTGCTCTGGCGTTCATCGCGGTGGCGGTCGTCGGCTTTAAGGTCTCCGTGAAGTATCTTCGGGTCTTCCCGGAGACAAAGGCATAGCGACCACAGGTACGCAAGCTGCGAGGGCGGTTGCCAGTTCAGGCATCCCGCCCTTGTTTTTTCTTATTCTGCAGCGAGCACTATCCCGGAGGTAAAGACCATGAGTTTACCCAAAAAAGCCGTGATGATCGCACTTCTCCTGATGTTCAGCGTCCCTGCCGGCGCCGCGGACAAACGCGTAAACGTCCCGATCGGCGGGTCCCCTTCGCTGGGGCCGGAGAACGCGCCGGTCACCATTGTCGAGTTCATCGACTTCCAATGACCGCACTGCGTGGCGGCCGGTCCGGTCGTCAAGAAGATCATGGAAACATACAAAGGCAGGGTGCGGCTGGTGATCAAGAACTATCCCTACCGATACCGGGATTACTCGCGCATTGCTGCCGAGGCATCCCTCGCTGCCCGGGAGCAGGGGAAGTACTGGGAGATGCATGATTTCCTGATCAAACGATCCCCGGAACTCGACCGCGCGAGCCTGATCGGCTATGCGAAAGTGCTGGGGCTCGACGTGAAGAAATTCACCGAGGCTCTCGATGCGCAGAAGTTCAAGAAGGAGATCGATGTCGACCTCAAGCTCGCGACGGACATGGACCTCTACAACACACCGACCTTTTACATCAACGGCAGGCAGGTGGTGGGAGATCGTCCCTTCGAGTATTTCAGGAAGATCATTGACGAGGAACTTCGCGCTTCGCGCTGAGTACGGAGTGTGGAGTGTGGAATGCGGAATGAAAAAAAATAAAGCAACCAAGATATTCGGCGCGATTATTATGATGCTTTGCCTGATGTTTACCGCAGGCACGGCGTTCGCCGGCAAGCTGGAGCCGGTGAAGGCGGTACCCGTCCCTTCGGGAAATCCTCAAACGCCGGAGAAGGTCGAGCTCGGCAAGAAGCTCTTTTTCGACCGGCGGCTCTCGGGAGACGGTACGATGAGCTGCTCCACCTGCCACGACCCGGAGAAAGGCCACTCCGACGACCTGGCCATATCGCTCAGCTATCCTACGACGAGGAACTGGCGAAACTCTCCGACGCTCATCAACGTCGGTTTCCAGAAGTTCCTGTTCCATGACGGCCGCGCCCATACGCTTGAGGAGCAGGCGCTGTTCCCCATGATGTCCGCCTTCGAGATGAACCAGAACCTCGATTTCGTCGAGGAGGAGATCCGGTCGGTTCCTGAGTACGTCGAGGCCTTCCGGAAGGTCTTCAGCGGAGAGGTGAGCCGCGAGCGGATGGCCATGGCGCTCGCAGCCTTCCAGCGGACCCTCGTATCAGTGAACTCGCCGCTCGACCGGTTCCTCAACGGCGACAGGAAAGCGCTTTCCCGGGAGGCAAAAAAGGGATACGACCTTTTCACCGGCAAGGGAAAATGTGCTGACTGCCATGACGGCGTGAACCTTGCGGACAACAAGTTCTACGCGCTCAACGTTCCTGAGAACGAGGAGCAGGAGAAGGACCCTCGCGTGGCTGCTACCCGCCGGTTCGTCGCCAAGGTGTCGCACTACGATGATTACCTGAACCTCAAAGAGGACCCGGGGAGGTACCTGGTCACAAAGGACAAGAGGGATTGGAAGGCCTTCCGGACGCCGACGCTCCGGGAGATCGCGAAGACCGGTCCCTATATGCATAACGGGATATTCGAAACACTGGAGCAGGTGATCGAGTTCTTCGACCAGGGCGGCGGCAAGGGGAACACAGCGCTCAAGCCCTTGAAGCTCACCGCTGATGAGAAAAAGGCGCTCAAGACCTTCCTTGTGGAGGGTCTCGCAGGCGAGGAAAAGCCTTTCTCCTATCCAAAGATCCCCTGATCCACTCCATCGGATCTTCCGTCAGTATCCTTGGCCCGCCCTGCACCCACGGGGCGGGCCTTTTGTTTTAGTTACGGATAAGCACAGGGTACGGATAAGCACAGGGTAGCACAGTTCAGGGAACCGATGCAATGTATTTTCCACTGTGTTACGAAGTGAATGTAAATGCAGAATTCGCAGCAAGTACATTCTTTTTTTGCTATAGTCTCTCTATGACCTTGTTAAATATCCGTGTGCAGTATCCACAACAAATAAAACAACCTGACCAATTCTCCGCGGACACTGCTCACGGGTCAAGACACCAGCACGACTAAGGAGGTAGCCGATGGAAGCCGTCCCGTCATATTCCGATCATCCCTGGATCCGTTTCTATGAACCGGGAATTCCCGCGCACCTGGAGTATCCCGATATCACCCTGGGAGAGGTCATGTCCCGCACCGTATCGAAGTATCCGGACCATACCGCGCTCCTCTTCTTCGGGAAAAAGATATCGTATGGACAGCTTGATGCCCTTGTGAACAGGTTCGCCCATGCGCTCGTCGGGCTTGGCGTAAAAAAGGGAGCTCGGGTGGCGCTCATGCTCCCGAACATCCCGCAGATGGTCATCGCCTATTACGGGACGCTCAGGATGGGCGCCATTGCCGTTGCCACCAATCCCCTCTACCATGAGCACGAACTCGAAGTTCAGCTCAAGGACAGCGGCGCAGAAACGCTCGTGGCCGTGGATATGTTCTACCCCGTTATTTCCCCTGTCCTTCCAAAGACAGGCGTCAAACAGCTCATCCTCTGCGGCATCAAAGACTATCTGCCCTTCCCGCTGAACCTGCTCTATCCCATCAAGGCGAAGATCGAAAAGCAGTGGGTGAGCGTAAAGCGGGTGCCGCCGATCTACGACTTTTTGTCTTTGCTCGGCAAGGCGCCGGCAACACCGGTGAACGCCGATGTCTCTCCCGACGACACTGCCATTTTCCAGTATACCGGGGGCACGACGGGTACGCCCAAGGGCGCGATTCTCACCCATCGCAACCTCGTTGCCAATGCCGTGCATAACAGGGTCTGGCTCACAAACGGGAAGGAGGGCGAGGAGAGGCTTCTGGCCGTCATTCCCTTTTTCCATGTGTACGGCATGACCACGGCAATGAACCTCGGCGTGCTCCTCGGCGCCGAACTGATCCTTCTCCCCAAGTTCCACACCAAAGAGGTGCTCGAAACCATCAATAAATATCGGCCCACGATCTTTCCGGGCATCCAGGCCATGTACCTGGCGATCGGCAACTACCCGAAGATCCATAAGTACGACCTTACCTCGATCAAGGCCGCGATCAGCGGCGCGGGCCCGCTCATGCGCGAGGTGCAGGAACGGTTTGAGGAGCTGACCAAGGCCCGGATCGTGGAAGGCTACGGCCTGTCCGAGGCCTCCCCCGTCACCCACTGCAATCCTGTTTTCGGCAGGCGGAAGCTGGGAAGCATCGGGTTGCCGTTCCCGGACATGGATGCAAGAATAGTGGACATCGAGACCGGAGAAAAGGAAATGCCCATCGGCGAGACCGGGGAGCTTGTGGTCAAAGGCCCGCAGGTGATGAAAGGCTACTGGAACAAACCCGACGAAACAGCCAGTACTCTCCGCGGCGGATGGCTCCACACCGGCGACATCGCCAGGATGGACGAGGAAGGTTACTTTTTTATCGTGGACCGCATCAAGGACATGATCAAGACCGTGGGCGAGAATGTCTACCCCCGGGAGGTAGAGGAGGTTCTGTTCACCCACCCCAAGGTAAAGGACGCCGTCGTTGTGGGCCTTCCTCACGACGCGTTCCTCGGCGAGAAGATCAAGGCGTACATCGTGCTCAAAGATGGAGAGACTGCCACAGCGGCGGAGATCATTCAGTTTTGCAGGGAACAGCTCTCGAAATTCAAAGTCCCGAAGGAAGTTGAGTTCCGGAGCCAGCTCCCGAAGACGCTCGTGGGCAAGGTGCTACGGAGGATCCTCCGGGATGAGGAGATGGAGAAACCAAAAGCGCCCCAGTAGAACGGTTTTAGCTATGTTCTTCTCAGCTCAGCAATGGATTTTTTAGTTCTTACGACTTTATCCTTTTTGCAGCTTTGCCGTTAAGGCGGGAACAAACTGCATCACATCGGCCACCACCAGCACGTCCGCCACCTCGCCGATGGGAGCGTCCTTGTCCTTGTTGATGGCGACCACGAACTCCGACTTTTTCATCCCCGCCACGTGCTGAATGGCCCCGGAAATGCCGCACGCTACGTAGAGTTTCGGCGCCACGATCTGGCCTGTGGTCCCGACCTGGCGGCTGTGCTCGACCCATCCCGCATCGACCACCGGCCGGCTCGCCCCCAGCTCGCCGCCAAGGGCCTTGGCCAGGGCGGCGATAATCGCAACATTCTCTTTTTTGCCGACCCCTCTCCCGGCGCTGACGATCACCTCTGCCCTGGCCAGGTCCACTTCTTTTTTCTGCGCCGGCTCATAGCCGACGAACTCCATCGGAGTTACCGCATCCGCCAGCTCGATCTTTTCAATCTGCGCCGTACCCTGGGGTTCTCCGGCAACATTGAAGGCTCCCGCCTGAATAGTGAGGACCATCTTCCCCGTCAGCGGGGTGACGATCCGTCGAAGCTTGGCATTGCAGAGGCCGATTTCGAATTTTCCTTCTTTGATGCCCGTGATCTCGGAAACCTGACCGACCTTGAGGGCCGCGGCCACCCGCGGGGCCAGGTCCCATCCATAGGAGGAATGGAGAAAAATGATAGTGTCGGGGTTTTCCCTTTTGACCGCTTCGAGCACGATCTTTTTGTGCGGCTCCGGGTTGTATTCGCCGTATTGAGCAACATCGGCCAGGTACACTTTGGCGTTGACACGGGGAACTTCCGCTTCTTTCCCGATAAGGACCATTGCCTTGTCAGCGCCCAGCTTATCGGCGAAGGCCGTAAGTTCATAGCTTGAATCGAGGAGCTTCCCTTCGCGGTATTCGCAAATGAGCAGTGCTTTCATGGTGAGCCTCCTGGAAATGCAAATCCCAAATCGCAAGCGCCAAATCTCGAATAAATCACAATAAACAAATTCAAATAACCAAATTGTTTGGAGCTTGGTAAATTGACTATTGAAATTTATTTGTTATTTGCCTGCACCCAGCGGTAACGAGCGCTTGCCGCGAGTGCAGGATGATGCTTGTTATTTGGCGCTTGATTTTAAAAACTATTTTACCACCTTCGTCTTCTCTTTCAGAATACCGATGAGCTTGCCGACCAAGTCGTTCACATCTCCTTCCAGGACAACTCCGGTACCCTTTTTCTCCGGTGGATAAGCGCTGATAGTGGCGGTCAGCTCCTTCTCCTGAAGGAAGCCGGCAATCGGGAAGGGGAGAATCTCCTTCTTTTTAGCCTTCATGATATTCGGAAGCGTGGGATAGCGCGGTGTGTTCAGTCCGAGCTGACAGGTGATCAGCGCCGGCAATTTGAGCTTGACCACCGCCCTGATCCCTCCTTCAAGTTCCCGCTTTGCGGTGATGACCCCGTCGGCAAAGGCAAAACCGACCACGGTGGTTACGCAGGGGATGTTCAGGAGTTCCGCTGTGATGGGCCCGACCTGCGCCGAGCCCCGGTCCTGGGACTGCATCCCCGTAAAGATCAGGTCAAAGTTCTTGTCGCGTGCAAAGCCTGCGATCGTGGAGGCCATCTGCCAGGGATCTTTCCGAAAGGAGGCATTGTCCTGGATGTGCACCCCGCGGTCGCACCCCATGGCCAGGGCCTTCTTGATCGTTTCGACGATCCGGTCAGGGCCGATGGAAAGGACGGTAACGTCCGGCGTGTTGCCAAGCTGCTCCTTGAGCTGCACCGCCTGCTCTACAGCATACTCGTCATACTCGTTCATCCTGAAGGCCAGATCGGTCTCGTCATACCAGACCCCTTCCCCGTTGACCTTGAACCGGGATGCCATATCAGGAACCTGCTTGATGCAAACCAGTATCTTCATCACATCCTCCTAACGTAATCAAAACCAAAAGGCGCAAAAATTCCCTTCCCTTTCGGTACGAATTTTATTCTTAACTGACTATCCTTGCCGCAACAATCTCGGCCAGATCAAGCACCTTCAATTTTTCCTCGCAGTTATTGATCTTTATCCCATCCTCGAACATGGTGATACAGAACGGACAATTGGAGACCAGGAGCGGTGCACCGGCTGCCTGGGCCATGGTTACCCGCGCGGCGTTGATCCTCGTCCCGAGCTTCTCCTCGGCCAGTATCCTGCCGCCGCCGCCGCCGCAGCAGAAGCTCGCGTAACCGGACTTTTCCATCTCACTGATCCTGCCGCCGGCCGCCTTGAGCACGGCGCGCGGCTGGGAGATGATGTCCATATAGCGTCCCAGGTAGCAGGAGTCGTGGTAGGTGAACTCGAAGACTGATGGTTTTATTGTAAGTCTGTTGTTGATGATCAGCCCGTTGATATAGGTGCTGTAATGCTCGACGTCGATATCCAGCCCAAGGTCCTTGTAATCTCTCCCCAGAGTATTGAAACAGTGGGGGCAGGTGGTGACGATCTTCTTGACACCGTAAGCCTTGATCCGCTCGATGTTCTGGGCGGCCATCATCTGGTAGAGGTACTCGTTCCCCAGCTTCCTGGGCGGCTCGCCGCAGCATTTCTCCTCTTTGCCGAGGATGCCGACACGGATGCCCGCGGCGTTGCAGATCGTGATGAAGCTCCGGGCAATGTCCCGGTTCCTCTTGTCAAAAGAAGCGTAACAACCAACGAAGTAGAGGATGTCCACGTTGCTGTCCTGCTCCATGATCTTCACATCGAGTCCGGCGGCCCATTCCCCCCGTGCAGCAAAAGCGAGGCCGAAGGGGTTGCCGTTCACCTCGATATCGTTGACCGCGGTCCGCACCTCGTCGCCGGGGAAGACCCCCTCCATAAGGGAGAGGTTTCTGCGCATCGCGAGGATCTTGTTCACGTGCTCGATCCTTGCCGGGCAGATATCCTGACAGGCATAGCAGGTGGTGCATGCCCAGAGCACATCCTCGGTGACTGTTTCGATCAGGACTGCCTGCGGATTGGTGAAGGCCACTTCGCCGATTTGCTTCACTACTTTCATGGGAGACAGGGGCTTGCCCGTAGCATAGGCCGGACAGCGTTCCTGGCAGCGCTTGCAGGTGGTGCAGGCATCAGCATCGAAAATATCCTTCCACGTGAGGTCTGAGACTTTTGCCGCTCCGAACTGTTTGGCGCTTTCGTCCTCCAAGTTGATCGTGGCGATACTTCCCCTGGCTGACAGGTCGGTGAACAGGTAATTGGTGAAAGTGGTAAAGATGTGGCGCAGCTTGGTAAACGGAATGATGACGATGAAGCCCATGCTCAGGAAAAAGTGGACCCACCAGAGTATATTATGGGAACGGGACAAGGCCTCGGGTGTCATGCCGAGGAAGAAGAGCTTCCCGAAGAGCATGCCGACGGGAGAGAAGAGCGCCAGGCCGGGATTGGCCACGAGCTCGGTATCAGCGATCCGCAGCCCTTCGACGACAAAGCCGGTCAACAGGATGGCAAACAGCAGTGCGTGCACGACATAATCATCACGGATGGTATCCAGGCCTTCCGGCTTTACGAAAAAGCGGCGCACGAGAAGCCCTCCGAGCATGACCAGCGCGACAAATCCGGCCACATCAAGGGTCAGGGAGAATATCTTATAGAAGGTCCCTTTGAGGAATATCCATCCAAAGACCGGCTGAGTGAAATCGACCTGGGCCATGACAAGGAGGGTGCCGATGAAGAGGGCGCCGAAGCCCCAGAAAAAGAGGGCATGGAGAAAGCCGGGGCCGAATACGCGAAGCACCTGCGTCTGGGCAAACGTGCTTTTCAGAAGCAAAGAGATCCGCTGCAACAGGTGGTCGTGCCTGTTCAGTGCTTTTCCCAGTTTATAGGTGGCGAAGCGCCGGTAAAATCCGTACAGAAACACAGCGATGGCGATAAAGGCGAAGAAGTACATCGGCAGTATGACCCCGTGCCCGACGTTCCAGTATATTTCTCGCGTGGCTTCCATGAAGTGCTCCTGAATGGATTTATTTTACACTATCGTTGAGCTTTTTTTCAACGGCCCTGTCAAACTTGGTGTTCTTGTATAAACCAGATTTGATGAACTCGTAAAAAGTCCGAATGTGTCACCTCGAACGAAGAGAGAGGTCTTTCAACTGATTGAAAAACCGGGATTTCTCACTTCGTTCGAAATGACAAATCGAGCGTTTTTCGACTTCTTACGAGACCATCAGATTTAACAAAGAAATCAACGGGGAGCTTTATCCCCCTCGATTGATCTGGTTCGGGGTACGCATAAGGTAAAGAACAAAGCATCCAATTACAGGCAAGCATCTCCTCCGCGTTGGACCTAAAAAATATACCTCTCCGCCTCAATGGCGGCATTAGCAAGCAGTCGCTTCTCCCGGAGGAGACCGGTGGCGTCGTATTTGGTGAATCGCCTTATGCCGCCGAGAAGCATGGTCAGGTTGTCTCCCTCTTCGATGAAGAAAGCCGCCTTGCGCGCCGCGGTGGCTGCCTGCTCCGAAGCATTGAAGGTAAAGACCTTCACCGCTGCCGTGACAGCCGCCTTTTTTGCTTCGCTCAGCGTCGGCATGATCTTTTCAGCGCGCAGCACGGCGCTCTCGATGGCAAAGATGTTGATTGCCACATCGGCGACCGCCAGGAGGACTTCCTGCTCGTCCTTAATGGTGGTCATGAATTTTTGTACACCACTCCCCGCGATCACCAGGAAGGCCTTCTTCAGGTTTGCGAGGAGCGTCTTTTCCGCGGCAAATAGGGCGCTGTCGCCGGACTCGTCAAGGGAGGGGGTCATGAGCGCTTCGATCGCCTTCATTGCCTCGCGCTGCAACGGAAGCTCTCCTTTCAGGGACCTCGTCAGGATCATACCGGGGATCAGGAGGCGGTTGATCTCGTTCGTGCCCTCGAATATCCTGTTGATCCGTTCATCGCGGTAGAACCTCTCCGCCGGGTAGTCTTCGATGAAGCCGTAGCCGCCGAATATCTGCACCACCTCATCCACCACGTCGGCAAGGACCTCGCTGCAGAACACCTTGGCGATGGCGCACTCGATGGCGTACTCCTCGATTCCCTTCTGATAGACCTCGTAGTAGTTGGGGGTGTCCTTGGCAATGGTCGCCAGCTTGTTGTCGATCATCCCCGCCAGGCGATAGACGAGCGAATCCGAGGCAAAAATCGCGGCCGTCTGATCGGCGATCTTCTCCTTGATGGCGCCGAAGCTCGCGATGGTGACGCCGAACTGCTTTCTGAGAACAGCGTACTTGATCCCTTCGCCGAGTGCGTGCTTCGCGGCCCCGGTCACTCCCGCGCCGAGCTTGAAACGGCCGACGTTCAGGACGTTGAAGGCGATCTTGTGCCCCTTGCCGATCGTGCCGAGCAGATTTTCCTTAGGCACCTTCGCGTTCTCAAGAACTATCTGTGTGGTGGAGGTGCCCCTGATCCCGAGCTTTTTCTCCTCTGGTCCAACTGACAGCCCCTCGGTGGTCCTTTCAACAAGGAACGCGGTGAAGTGCTCCTTATCTACCTTGGCAAAGATCGTATAGAGGTTGGCGAAACTCCCGTTGGTGATGAACTGCTTCGTACCGTTCAATAGATAGAATTTCCCGTCGGCGGAGAGGGTGGCGGTGGCCTTGGCCCCGAGTGCATCGCTCCCCGAGTCCGGCTCGGTCAGGCAGTAGGCGGCGATCCACTCGCCGCTGATGATCTTCTTCAGGTATTTTTCTTTTTGCTCTTTGGTCCCATAGTAGACGAGCGGCAGCGTACCGATGCCGGTATGGGCCGAGTAGGTGACTGAAAAAGAACCGACCGTGGAGATCTTCTCCACCACCAGCATGCTGGTCGCCTTGTCGAGTTCGAGGCCGCCGTACTCCTCGGGGGCGTCGATCATGAGGAGCCCCAGCTCGCCGCACCGTTTCATCAGCTGGACCGATACGTCGAAGTTGTGTTTCTCGATCTCCTCCTGGCGGGGGACGACCTCGTTCAGGACAAACTGGGCGGTGGTCTCGCCGATCTGTTTCTGCTCGTCGGTGAACTCCTCCGGTGTAAAGACATCGTCCTTGGTAACCTCGGTGATCAGGTACTCGGCCCCTTTAAACAGTTTCGCAGTCATCGTATGCACCTCGAATGTTTTTAATGGTGAAAAAATGCTTTTTCACTTTGCAATTTTCAATTTACAATTTCCAATCCCGGCCTCTCCAGGCCGGATATCACATCTTCTCGAAGATCCCCGCGGCCCCCATGCCGCCGCCGATGCACATGGTGACCATGCCGTAGCGGATGTTGCTCCGTTGCATCTCGTGGAGGAGGGTCGTGGTCAGCTTGGCGCCGGTGCACCCCAGGGGATGTCCCAGGGCAATTGCTCCGCCGCTCACATTGACGCGGGCCGGATCGAGCCCCAGGGTCCGGATACAGGCGAGAGACTGGGCGGCGAATGCCTCGTTGAGCTCAATGAGACCGAGCTCCTCCTGCTTCAGCCCGGCGAGCTTCAGGGCTGCCGGGACCGCCTCGATGGGGCCGATCCCCATGATCTCGGGCGGCACCCCTTTCACGGCAAAGGAGACGAACCGGGCCATGGGTTTTTTACCGCTCTTTTTCAGAAATTCCTCGGACACGACCAGCACCGCCGCGGCCCCGTCGGTCATCTGCGAGGCATTGCCCGCCGTGACCGTGCCGTTCGTTTTGAATGCGGGCTTCAGTTTTCCGAGGATCGCCGGGGTCGTGTCCCCCCGCACACCGTCATCGATAGTCACGAGCTTTTTTTCTCTTTTCATCTTGCCGTTGACCAGCGTGCAGTTCTCAACTTCGACAGGAATGATCTGCTCCTTGAATTTACCCTGTTCGATGGCGGCCGCGGCCTTCACATGACTTGCCACGGCAAAGGCATCCTGGTCTTCCCGGGAAATAGTGTACTTGTCCGCCACCAGCTCGGCGGTGATACCCATGCTCGTGAACGATTCCGGCCAGGAGGCAGCCAGCGAGGGATTGACGCTGTACTTGTTTCCGCCCATCGGGATCATGGACATACTCTCTACGCCGCCGGCGATGATGCAGTCCGCGAACCCCGCCATGATCCGCTCGGCGGCCGAGGCTATCGTCTGCAGTCCGGACGAACAGAAGCGGTTCACGGTCTGGGCAGGCACCTGGTAAGGTATCCCGGCCCTCATCGCCGCGATCCGGGCCATGTTCATCCCCTGTTCCCCTTCGGGAAAGGCGCACCCGATGATCACGTCCTCAACCAGCAGCGGGTCGATGGCCGTTCTCTCCAGCAGCCCCTTCAGTGCGGCTGCGGCCAGATCATCGGGCCGTACGTCCTTTAATTTCCCTTTTTTCGCCTTGCACCCGGGAGTGCGGTAAGCGGCCAGGATATATGCGTTTCTCATCGGTATCCTCCGTTGATTATGACCTAAAACGAAATTCTTTTACCACGGACACGCACGGATTTACACGGATGAAACCGAGAAGTTAATTCATGTAAAATTCAAATATCCGTGGCCAATTAAGCTGCTCTAAACTTCTTCGTTCCTTTGCTTCTCATTCCGCACTCCGCATTCCGCATTTCCAGATTGGGTCAATTCCGCAGCGGCTTCCCCTTCTTCAGCATGTGCTGGATGCGCTCCAGCGTCTTTTTCTGTCCGCATAGTTTGAGGAACGCCTCCCGCTCCAGATCCAGCAGGTACTCCTCGGTGATCAGCGTGCCGGCGGGAACATCACCGCCGGTGATGACATCGGCGATAGTGCCGGCGAGAAGCTCTTCGAACTCCGTGACCTGTCCGCCCATCTTCATATTCCATACCTGAGACTTGATGGTGGCGGCAACGCTTCGTCCCGGCGCCTTCAGGTCAAGGAGAGGCTTTGAAGGACGGTAGTTGGCGGACAGCGCGATCACTTTCTGCCTGGCATCGAAGATACGTTTGTCCATATCCATGGTGACGGCGTCGCCGTGGCGCATGAAGCCCATCCCCCGGAGCTCGGCCGCGGACGTGCTCACTTTGGCCAGGGCGATGTTCGAGAAGTTCTTGAAGATGAACGGGCTGACGTCGGTCTCGTATTCCTCGGCAAGCTTTATGGCGCGCATCGCCATCTCTTTGGTCCCGCCGCCCGCGGGAAGGAGCCCGACCCCGACTTCCACCATCCCCATGTAGGTCTCGGCGTGGGGGTTCATCGCGTCCGCATGGAGACAAACCTCGCACCCGCCTCCCAGGACAAGATTGTGCGGGGCGGCAACCACCGGTATCTTCGAGTACTTGATCGCCATCATCGCCTTCTGGAAATTCTTAATGGTCAGGGAGAGCTCATCATAGGCCCCTTCGGCAATGGCCATGGCAATGAGCATCAGGTTCGCGCCCGCGGAAAAGACCTTCCCTTCGTTGGCAATGACGAGACCCACGCCGTCCTGCTCCGCCCGTCTGATGCCCTGGTGGACCATGGAGAGGATATCGTTGCCGATGGCATTCATCTTGGAATGGAATTCGAGGCAGAAGACCCCGTCCCCCAGGTCGAGGACGGAAGCGCCGCTGTTCTTCTCCACCACCCGGTTGCTTTTTGTCAGAAGAGAGAGGCTGATATTCCCAACAGGTCTGGAAATTTCGCGGTATTCCCTGGCAAGGATGTCATAATAGTAGTCTTTGTTGTTCTCGAATTTGTAGAATCGCTCGATCGATCTAAGCCCGGCCGGCACGTCCACCTTGTCCAACTCCGCCCGTTTTACAAAGTTTTTTACGCCGATGGCGTCGAGCATCTCGAAGGGGCCGAGGTCCCAGTTGAATCCCCACTTCATCGCGTTGTCGATGTTCACGATGTCGTCGGCGATCTCGGGGACCCGGTTGAACGTATAGATGAGGGTGTCGCGCAGGTTCTTCCAGGCGAACACCGCCCCCTTGTCAGCGCCGGACAGGACCGTCTGCAGACGTTTCACCGGATCATCGATCGGCTTGGCGGTTTCCACGGAGGCGAACTGGGGCCGTACCGACGGCGCATACTCCCCGGTCTTATAATCATAGTAGAAATACTTGGAACCGTCCTCGCCTTTTTCTTTCTTGAAGAACCCATGATCGCTCTTCTTTCCCAGCAAACCCTTCTTCACCATCTCGTTGATAAAACCGGGTAAGCGGAAGACCTCCCGCTGCTCATCCTTCACCAGGGTCTCATAGGCGTTGTCCGCCACATGCTGCAGGGTGTCGAGTCCCACCAGATCAGCGGTCCGGAAAATGGCGCTTTTCGGGCGGGCAGTGGCGGGCCCGGCAACGGCGTCCACGTCCTCCACGGTCAACTCCATCTCGATCATGTGGCGCATGCTGTTGCACATGGAATAGACGCCGATCCGGTTGGCGATGAAGTTGGGAGTGTCCTTGGCAAAGACGATCCCCTTCCCGAGGCGCTTCTCAATGAATCCCGCCATGAACCGTACCACTTCAGGATCGGTGTATCGGTTTGGGACGATCTCCAGAAGGCGCATATAGCGCGGCGGATTGAAAAAATGGGTGATGAGGAAGTTTTTCCGTACCGGTTCCGGGAGGCTTTCGGCCATTTCGTTGACGGAAAGTCCGCTCGTGTTGCTGGAGAGAATGGCGCCCTCTTTCAGGTTCGGGGCGACCTTCTCGCTGAAGAGACGCTTCTTGATCTCCATCTTTTCAACAACGACCTCAATGACCCAATCGCACTCCCGAAGTTTCTTGATATCGTCGTCGAAATTACCTGCTTCTATATATGAAGCATAGGCGGGTAGAAAGAACGCCGCGGGCTTAATTTTTCTGAGCCCTTCCCGTCCCGTCATTGCGCCCCGGTTCCGTACAGGGGGATCGTTCAGGATAAGGCCCGCCTTCTTCTCGGCCTCGTTCAGCTCCTTCGGCACGATGTCGAGCAGGAGCACCTGGATGCCGGCATTCGCGAGGTGGGCGGCAATGGTCGCTCCCATTACCCCCGCACCCAGGACAGCCACTTTGTTGATCTGTTTCATCGCGTTCCTCCATCGTTAAATCGCTCGCAAGAAGCTATAGATAACAGTTCGTTTCACCTGAAAATGCATTTACTGAGGAGCCTCTTGCAAAAGTCCCCTTTTGTGTCATTCCGAACGAAGTGAGGAATCTTTCAGTGTAATAAAAACAAGGATTTCTCCCGCTGGTCGAAATGACAAGACTGCGTTTCTTAGACTTTTGCAAGAGGCTCTGAGGTCAAAGTCTTTACACTTGATGCATTCGTAGGAAGTCGGAATTCGCACTGTTTCGTCATACCGGCGAAAAGAGCCTGCCCCGGCATGATTGAAGCCGGGGGTATCCAGTCTTTTCAATGAGTTCAATGTTTCCTGGACCCCGGTTTTCACCGGGGAGACGACTTTTTACGACATCATTAAATTATAGGTGCAAAATGTTTACAGGTCAAGCCAAAAGGCGAGAATTTATCTCTTGACAATTGCAGGGTTTTTCAATATATAAAAGAGAGCATGTAAAGAGAGCAATGGTTGTCTTTTCGAAAGGGGGGCTTATGAAGATGCTGTTTAAGCGGTTTGGTGCGGCACAAGCGGTCTGTACGGCAATGGCGGTAATGCTGGCCCTATTTGCGGGGCCTGCACAGGCCTATCAGTTCAAGAACGAATCAGGCAGCGTAACGGGCAGTTTCGACACCACGATCTCGATCGGCGCCATGTGGCGCATGCAGGACCAGGACCCCGCTCTTATCGGCATTACGAATGGGGGGACCTCCCGGTCGGTAAATGAAGATGATGGAAAC
>JANONA010000396.1:0-7177 GCA_031420575.1 Nitrospirota bacterium
CGTCTTTGCCGCGGTTTCAATGGTCTCGATGATCTTCGGCACAAGAGTATCAGCGGCGATAATCTCGATCTTCACCTTCGGGAGAAAGTCAACAACGTACTCCGCTCCGCGATAGAGTTCGGTATGGCCTTTTTGTCTGCCGAACCCCTTGACCTCGGTCACGGTGATGCCCTGAACACCGATGGCATTGAGCGCGTCTTTTACTTCGTCGAGCTTGAACGGTTTAATGACCGCCTCAATCTTCTTCATGAGAAATAACCTCCCCTGTGTCCACTCTGTGTCTACTGAGGCTCTTGCAAAACTCTAAAAAATGCAGTCTTGTCATTTCGACCAGCGGGAGAAATCCTTAGTTTTTATTACACTGAAAGATTCCTCACTTCGTTCGGAATGACACAAAAGGGGACTTTTGCAAGAGGCTCTACTTTAATTGCAATTATTATGCTAAAGAGTAATGTATTATATTTCAAATTGTTATGACTAAGGTACTATGGCTGACATGCGCAAAAAACGAGCAGGAGCTTAAAATTTAGGCGCATTATGTTCCCGCGCGCTCGTTTTGCCTGGTTTTTTCTTCACGATCTATTCGCACGCCTTCTTCGAGGAACTTTGAGGATATTTCCCTCTCGATATCGTCTTTGAGCTGATCGGGCGATATAAAGTCTCCCTTGTGGAGCTCTCTCAGTTTCGCGGCGGTATCCCGGTACCCCGGGTCCTCGTCAACGACCTTTTGGAACTCGCCTATGGCGCTGCTGATATTCCCGGCGCCCTGACAGGCAAGGCCGAGATCGTAGCGCATCTCGATACGGTTCCGGGTGTCGATCCCCAGTGTCTCCGAGTAATCCAAAGCGTTCTGTATCTCGCCGATTGCGTTCTGATACTCTCCCTTTTCCATATAACACAGGCCGAGCATATATCGGCTCTGGACGAACTTTGACTCATCCTCGGGCGTCATGATGAACTCCCCGATGGCATCATCCAGGAGCCCCATCTCTTTATAGGCCACACCGAGATTATAGTGGGTATCAGCATCTTCCTTTACCGATTGCCGCTCGACGCCCTTTTTGAACTCCTCGAAAATATCATCGAGGCTCTGCTCCTCCACTGGTACGGCAGGCCGCGCGGGGACCGGAATGCCGCTCAACTCGTCTTTGAGTTCCGCTGCAAGGTCAAAGAAGTCCTTGGAGGCCTTCCTCTCTTTCGGAACGACGGCTGAGGCCGCTTCCCGCTGGAGCTCCTCGCCGAGATCGAGGAAGTCTTCTTCTCCCTTTTTTGCGGGACGGGAAGGCCCGCTGACCATCTCGGCCGCAACCTTGGGAGGCGCGGGCTTCCGAGGCGGAGCAACGATTGTTTTCTTCGCCGGCGGGGGGGGAGGGACAGTCGGCTGTGGTTTGAGCTGCTGGATCTCCCGCATCAGAGCGCGGATCGCCTCATCATCGGATGCGCTTGTTGTCAGCTCGCCCTCGGGCGTCTCTGAATAGACAAAGCCTTCCAGCCCTTCGACCGCATCGGCGAGTTTGGTAAACTCCCGCGTTTCATCTTCTTCACGAGAGATTTCGGAAAGCCGATCGATTGCCCGCCGGTCGCCGGGGGTCAATGCGATGATCTGAGCGTAGTGCTTCCTTGCCTCGTCGAACAAGCCCTGCTGGAAGTAGAATTCCGCTTCCGCCCATATCTCGCCGATATCAACCTTGGCGGGCGATGCAATCGCGGCCTGTTCCAGCTCGCCCGCAAGTTCTTCCTCAACAGACGGCTGTTCCGTTGCGGACGGTTCGGGAACATAAGGCGCTTCGACCAGGGGGGGAATTCCTGAATCAAGCCCCTCAAACTCGATTTCCCCGGTCAGGGCCGGTTCATGGGGCGCTCCGGCCTCGTCACGTGATGGCGGAGATATCTCAGGCGCGGTGAGCGGGATGTCGAGATGCTCCGGCACGATCTCCGGCAAAAGGACCTCCGCCGGTGCGATCGCCTCCAGGGGCGGAACTGCCGCTTGCGGAGCTTTGAAGGGACGTTCCTTCGTTGTCGGGGGCGGGGTCATGCCGAGCTTAGACTTGACAGCGGCATTGGTCGGATCGAGTTCCAGCGCCGAGCGCAGGACCTGTTCCGACTGATCCCGCATTCCGCGCCCGGCATAGATGTCGGCAAGGACGACCATATGGGCCGCGGCCTTGTTCATTTGTCCCAGATCCCCGTAGATATCGCGCAGTTTAAAGCGGATCCGCGCGCTCTCGGGGAACTTTTTCGCCACAGCCTCAAGCTGTTCAGCCGCTTTTGTCGGAAGGCCATACTTGACCAGAACATCAATCTCGGTGAGCGCTTCATGGATCGCCGGGTCTTCCGGCGCTTCAGCAGCGGGCGGCGGCGCGGACGGCGGGGCGCCGACCGGAGCCCCGAACGCTTCGGTTGCCGGTTCAGGCGGCGGAGGCATTGCCTGCGTTGTCAGGCTCTCGAGCAGGTCCCTGGCCTCCTCCAGACCGGGCCGGAGCTCGAGTGCGCGGTTGAGCGCGTCCTTGCCGCCGTCACGGTCTCCTGTGGGGATGAGAAGACGGGCGATCTCGACGAGTTCCCGGGCCGCGTCCTGAATACGACCGGTCTTTTCATAGAAATCGCTGAGTACGCGCTGCGCCTCAACAAAGCCTGGATTCTCGTTGATGAGTATCTTGAGAGTCTTTTCGGCTATACTCTCCCGGTCCTCCCCCGGCATTCCCGAACCAGTCAGCAACTTGAGACCCTGTTCCGCGGATTCCGTCCGCAGGCACTTGATCCATTCTTCCGCTATCCTTCTTGCCTCATCAAGGGCCTTATCGGGCATCCGCTTTGAGCGGTAAATATGGAACAGCTTTTCCCGAAGGTCAATGCGCGAGGGGTGTTGGGCAAGGAGCTTCTGATATATCTCCACGGCATCGTCTTCGCGCCCGGCCTTACTCAGCGCATCGAGGTAGAGATCAGTCAGTTCAACATTCTTCGGATCAGTCTCGTAGGCCCGCTTCAGGGCCTTGCAGGCCTCGGCGAACTTGCCTTCCTTGAAATAGACAACGCCGGCCTTGTGGTAGACCGCGTTATTGTTCGGATCGATCGACAGGACCTTTTCAAACAGTTGGCGGGCGTCGGTGAACGCGCTCTTCGCCATGTGCGCGTCCGCCGCGTCTAAGTATGCCCTGGCAGCCTCGGCGGCCAAGTGTTCCTTCGCGTACATGTCGGCGAGCTTGATCCTGAAGGCCACGTTGGCGGGATTCAAATCGGCCATCTTCTGGTAGATGCCGAGGGCCGCGACCATATTGTTCTGCTGCTTGTGGTGGTCGGCGACGATCTTGTAGCTTTCGAGGGCGTTGCCGGCGAGGCCCTTCGCGGCGTTCATATCGCCCAGGGCGAGGTGTACCTCGAACTTATTGGGGTCGATGTTCAGGATCTTTTTATAGAGGGCGATGGCCTTTGAGGTAAAACCGTCAGTTGCCAGCATGTCGGCCGCGCGCAGGTAGGCGTCAACGGCCCCGGGCTTGGACTCCTTTTTCAGGCACAGGTCGCCGATGGTGTTGTAAATATTAGGATCGTCCGGCGTTTCCTTGAGAAGCTTTTTCCACTCGGCGATCGCCTTGTCATACTGGCCCTTGGCAACGAACTTCTGGGCCTCTTTCATAATCGTATTTTTATCGATCGCCATGGTCTCACAAAATACCACAAAGCCCGGCAGGGTGTCAACACCTCGTCTTCATCTTATGCCTTGATTTTACGAATGAATCATGTTACATATGAACCACGATGGCGCTTCATGAAATTCGCATATATCCGGACCCCGTGCTCCGGAACAAAACCTCGCGCGTGGAGCGCATCGACAGCGCCCTCGACCGTCTGATCGAGGACATGGTGGAGACCATGCGCGCGGTATCGGGCGTCGGGCTTGCCGCCAACCAGGTGGGGGTGCCGCTCCAGCTCGCGGTGATTGACCTGAGCTTGCGGGAAGACAAAGACCAGCGCCACCCGCTCTTAGTCATCATCAATCCCGAGCTCCTCTCTCTGGAGGGGTCGGTCGTTGAAGAAGAGGGCTGCCTCAGCGTCCCGGATTACGCGGAGAAGGTCAGGCGCGCCGCCCGGGTCAAGGTCCGCGCGCTGGACAGGACGGGCACGCTGTTCGAGCTCGAGGCAGAAGGGCTCATGGCCAAAGCCCTCCAGCACGAGATCGACCATCTGAACGGTCTGCTGTTCGTTGACAAATTAAGCCCGCTCAAAAAGAGCCTCTTCAGGCGACGGTACAAGAAGATTCTGGCGGAGAAGGAATAGGTCCGGGTAAAAACTCCAACGAACAAGCGCCGAAGCACCAATAACGAATTTCAAAGTTATCGTGCCGAGCCGCTATATCGTATGACAAACCCGACAGTCTTTTGATGAGTAAATTTCATAAATTAATTCCATATCGCCAATTCAGGAATTCCGAAAATAGAGGGACGGTTTCCGTCCCATCAAACACTGGCTATGCTTTATTACCATTAAGCTCTTGGGGATGCGGGACAGTGCTATTTCTTGAAAATAAGTTATAATTCAAACAGGTGGCACTTTGATGGTAAAATTCTCGCGACATGCTAAGAGACGAGCAAGGCTTTATAATATTTCCGACTCTACCGTGACTGACATTTTAACAAACATGAATTTAGGTCAGGGCGAACATGAGATCATTAGAGATGTTCCCGGATTTAGGTACCCCCTGAAAATCGTCGTCTCCGTTGAAGGGGATAAGGTAACCGTAATAACAAATTACCCATTGAAGAAAGGGAGGGGGAAATGAGAGTACATTATGATAATGAGGTTGATGCTCTATATATCAAATTAGGGAATCAGAAACCGGACGGAGTAATTGAGATTACAGAAGGCGTTAATTTAGATACAACGTCTGAGAATAAGATAGTCGGCATAGAAATTCTTAACGCTTCAAAAAAAATGAATATTAAAACAATTCTTTCTTATGAGCTTGAACTTGACAAAAACGTAATGCTGAAAACCGCATAACCAATCGTTTCTCAGGATGCGGCGATACGACCGCCGCACCGGTGACCTCGCGCGTTGGGCGTCTCCTTCACTCGGCGCCGCGCCCGCTTAATCTGAATTTTGGTTTTCAAATCCGCGGATAGAGCATTTTTCCTTGATGTAATGCCTTTTTCCGTAGAGACCTGCTGAGTAGTTACGTTTATTTGGAATTTTTTATTTGTGCTTTGGAATTTTCAACTATGAGACTCGTTTATATGGGCACACCGCAGTTCGCCGTACAGCCGCTCCGGGCCCTGGCAGCGGCCGGACACGAGATCGCCGGTGTGGTCACGCGGACCGACAAACCGGCGGGCAGGGGCCGGATCCTTGCCGCGCCGCCGGTCAAGCGCGTTGCGCGGGACCTGGGGATTGCCGTGTACCAGCCCAGGCGCGTGAGAGCTCCGGAGTTCATCGAGTTGCTGCGGAAGATCGAGCCCGAGGCGATCATTGTTGCCGCCTATGGGCAGCTCCTCCCCCGGGAGCTCCTGACGCTCCCGAAATTCGGCTGCATCAACATCCACGCCTCGCTCCTGCCCGCATACCGGGGCGCCGCTCCCATCAACTGGGCGATCATCCGCAACGAGCGGGAGACCGGCAACACGATCATGCTGATGGACGAGGGTATGGACACCGGAGCGATCCTGATGCAGGAGAGCATCCCCATCGGCCCGGAGGATACGGCAGGCGCGCTGACGGAGAAGCTTTCATCGCTCGGCGCGAAGCTTATCACCCGCGCGCTGCCGCTTATCGCGGCAGGGAAACTCGTCCCGCTTGCGCAGGACGCATCGAAGGCGACCATGGCGCCGCTTCTCAAAAAAGGAGACGGCCTCGTCGATTGGAAGCTCCCCGCGGCGGAGATACACAACCGCGTCAGGGGACTTTCTCCCTGGCCCGGCGCCTATAGTTATCTGGATGGGAAGATGGTCAAGATCATCATGACCGAAGTGATCGACGGAGCCGGCGAGCCGGGGACGCTGTACGAAAAGGACAAAAACACCCTGGGGGCGGGGACTGGCAGCGGCATACTCCGCATCCTGAGCATCCAGCCCGAGGGCGGGAAACCCATGACCGCCGGCGAGTTCATGCAAGGGCACCGGGGGATCGCGGGAAAGAAGTTCTCCGAGCATTGAAACACATGCCCCGAGTACGCGGGCTTTCAGCAGCACGATATTTTTGTATTCTGAACTCTGAACTCTGTACTCTGTACTCTGTACTTTGTACTCTGTACTCTGTACTAATTCACCCATGTCCGAACCCAAAAAACGCATATTCATCGGCCTCATCGTCTTCACGGTATTCCTCATTACCTCAATGACGGTGGGGCTGTATCTGATCCCGTACATCGGGCTCAAAAACATCCACTCCCTTGCGCCCGGTATCGTGTGCGCCGTTATGGGCGCGGTCACCGGCTCCCTCATCCTCGGCGTGGCGCTCCTGATCCTCACCCTTGTCCGAGGCAAAGAGATCTTTTTCGCCGCGCGGCTCCGGGGGATCGTGATCGAGGTGCTCTTTCCTATCATGATTGTGCTGGGGAAGCTTCTCGGCATTTCCAAGGAGAAGGTGCAGCAGTCCTTTGTGGAGGTGAACAATCTGCTCGTTCGCGCCCGCTGCGCCGAGAACAGGCCCAAGCGCCTTCTGCTTCTGATGCCGCACTGCCTCCAGTTCAGCGAATGCGCCATCAAGGTTACGAGCGACGCCTCAAAATGCCAGGCCTGCGGCAAGTGCAAGATCAAGGACCTGGCGGCACTGGCCCGGAAATATAACGTCCACCTCTCGGTGGCCACGGGAGGAACGCTTGCGCGTCGGCGCGTGGCGGAGTTCAGGCCCGAGGCGATCATTGCCGTAGCCTGCGAGCGGGACCTGACGAGCGGCATTCAGGATGCCTACCCCCTGCCCGTGATCGGGATATTGAACGATCGCCCCTTTGGCCCGTGCTTCAACACGAGCGTTGATATCACGAAAGTTGCCGAGGCGCTCGAATTCCTCGCAAGCGGCGCCGGTGAGCTCCGTGCCTCTTAAGGACAGCGCTCGTGAAATGGCGCTCGCGATCCTTTGCCGCACCGAGGACGGCATCTTCGTCGATACGCTGCTCGCCCAGGCCAGGCAGCGCCTCGATGCGCGCGACAGCGCGTTCCTCCTCGAGCTTGTGTACGGGGCGCTC
>JANONA010000397.1:0-7412 GCA_031420575.1 Nitrospirota bacterium
ATACAATAGAACGATGAAACTGAGCAGGGACCTTGTGTGGTCTGTGTTTATCTCGGTCCATTGGTTGGAGGTATAAGACCTTCCTTGCATCCCACCGTCATCACAGGATTTCGTAAACACCTGCTTCCTGGAATATAACCCGGAGCGCACTCACTGCCCGCGACCGTACCGTTCTTTTGTTTCGAACCTCAGTTTTCCCGTATAGATCGGCACCGCAAATTTCAGCAGGAGTGTGTATATGAGCGCTCCTATGGCCCATATCCCCACGGTAACGATGATCTCGGATGTGGTCGGAGAGTATTCATAGATCTCCCCGAGCGTATCCGGAATAAAGCCGGGCACAATCAGACCCATTCCCTTCTCTATATACACGCCAATAATGATCAGCACGCACCCGATGTTAAGCGTCGTGAAATTTTCTCGGGTCTTCGGAAACAGGAAGATGAAGAACGCTGTGATGTTGAAGAACGATGCGGCCCACATCCAGGGCACGAGGCCCGTTTTCCCGTGAAGGCCGACGTACAGGTAGGTCATGGAAGCGGAATGAACGCTGCCTGAATAAAACTCCTTGAAAGCCTCCGCTCCCAGCAGGAACAGATTGATCGCCATGGCATACACGATCAGTTCTGCAATCTTGAAGATGGCCTTGTTGTCGATCTTTACTTCGGAACGTTTTCGGATGATCTGGAACAAGATCAGCATGATGGCAGGCCCTGAACAGAACGCTGAAGCAAGGAAGCGCGGCGCCAGGATCGAGGCATTCCAGAACGGACGGGAAGACAGCCCATTATAGAGAAAAGCCGTGACCGTGTGAATGCTGATCGCCCAGGGTATCGAGAGAATGATCAGCGGACCGATCACACTCATACTGTATTCCTTCCCGATCGAAAGGCGATAGAGGACATAAAAAACGATAATGCTGTTGATCGCAAGATAGCCGTTCAATACGATCACGTCCCAGGCAAGCAGCGAAGCGGGAAAGTTCATGGTGCCGACGAGCGGCAAAAGATGCCACGCCATGAGGGGCTGTCCCATGTCCGCCATGATAAACAAGAGGCACATGATTATCGCCGTGATGGAGAGCAGCTCTCCAAACAGCACGATTTCCTTGATCGGCTTGAAATGATAGATATATGCCGGCACCACGAGCAGTACTGCTGCGGCCGCTACGCCGACCAGGAAGGTAAAGTTAGAGATATACAGACCCCAGGAGACCTGGTCCCGCATGGCCGTCGTGATGAGACCGCGATTGAGCTGGTCGATGTATGCACTGAAACCGAGGATAATGAAAACGGACAGGAACGCCATCCAGAGATAGTACGATCGGTCTCCGATGAATATTTGACGCGAGGCAATAAAAAAATTTTTAACCAAACTGCCCATGAGTGAGCCTCCTACCCGCCTTATGCGAAGAAATAATAGAATTTTGGATTGGTATGCAGGTCCTCTTTCAGCCGGAACACCCGCTTGTGCTCAATGGCGTACCTGATCTCGCTTTTCGGATCAAGGAGGTTGCCGAACTTCCTCGCTCCCGTTGGGCAGACCTCCACGCACGCCGGGTAACGTCCATTCCGCGTCCGCTGAATACAAAAGGTACACTTCTCAACAACGCCTTTGATCCGCGGACGATTACCGAGGTAGTGCGTCTGGGGATTGATTTCCTCCGGCTTCCGGCCCGGCTCCGCCCAGTTGAACCGCCTCGCGCCGTAGGGGCAGGCGGCCATGCAGTACCGGCAGCCGATGCACCAGTTGTAGTCGATCACCACGATGCCGTCAGGGTCCTTCCACGTCGCCTGGGTCGGGCAGACCCTCACGCACGGAGGGTTCTCGCACTGCTGGCACTGGACCGGCATGTAAAAGTACTCTTTTTCCGGGACCTCAGCGGGATTATAGTACCTTTCCGATTCTTCAAGATAGATCCATTTCTCGCCCTTTTTGAATCTGAGCACCGTGATCCAGTGGAGCTGCGGGTCCTTGGACTGATTGTTCTCCTCAACGCAGGCATACACGCATTTTCTGCAGCCGATGCACCGGGAAAGGTCGAGACCATAGCCGAAAAGAACTCCCGGGATTGCCTTCTCATTGCCCACCTTGATCGCTTTTTTATATTTTTCTTCGTATTCCCGCTCCAGGCGGCTGAGTACCTGCTTGATCTCCGCGTCGTTCATTTCCCGGAAGTGTTTCTGGAAAAAAGTTTCCCAGAAGGAAGCCTCAGCCTTGTTCAGCGGGAGCGCTGTCCCCGCCAGTCCGAGGGCTGCGCCCTTCAGGAAGGTCCTGCGGTCAAGATGGATTCCGTCCTTTTTCTTCACGATTTTTCGCATCAGTCGCCTCATCCTTTTTTTTACTTGATTTCCGTTGGGCTCACGGGCGGGGGAAGCGGTTTGATCGGCTTAAACCGCGGCTCATGCGGCCAGTGGCAGTGCACGCAGAGCCGGTACTGCTTCTCGCCGTTCCACATTCCGGTTCTCTTCCCGTGCAGGCCGGCCTTCCAATCGCGCAGTACCGTGCCGTGGCATTGACCGCAGAGCTTATAGGATTCTTCAAAACTGACCAAGGTGCCGTTCGTGAGCCGCAATTTGTCACGGTTGTCGGGATTGTGGCAGTCAAAACACCAGCCACCGGGCATGTGCTTCAAGGTGATGTCTAGATGCATGTCCTTAAGTACACGCGGTCGTTTGTTTACCGGCATACCTTGATGACACTGTGAGCAGGGAAAGATACCGGGGCTGAACGGAGGCGGAGGGACAAAATATTTTTTAGACATATCCTGTTCTTCCGCATGAATACGTGCAGAGGAAAAGACCACTGTCAAGAATGCAATGAAACAAAGAAGCCAGGCTGCTTTGTTTTGTTCTTCCATATCATCTCCCCGTGTCAGGTTTGGGCTCCGC
This sequence comes from Nitrospirota bacterium, assembly GCA_031420575.1. GTDB lineage: Bacteria > Nitrospirota > UBA9217 > UBA9217 > UBA9217 > JALNZF01. The sequence goes on from JANONA010000397.1 coordinate 2,892, forward strand.
AAGTTTCCGGAGTCCGATCCCGTGGTTATTCCGCGAGGAGGGCCAGGCCTCCGTGGGCGGTTAGTTCTTCGCTCGTTTTTCTATCTTGAACCCGAAGACTGTTTGTCGTATCATGATCTCACCTTGCCGGTTAAAGGATTTGCTTGGTCGCAATAATCCTTTTAAATACTTTTATTATTTCTTTTTATACCAACTTCCACAGCGGTTGTCAAGGTTTTTTTTGTTCAGATGAAATCTCTATCGCTGATTTTTGCTTCATCATCACCGCTCCTTCCCAGAGGATCGCCAGAAAACAGAGCGAGAGCCCCCCCACCAGCCCGAAAACATGAAGCAACCGCCATTTGATGACGATGAAAAGGATAATGAAGATGAGCGAGAGTTTCAGCAGGCTTATGATGACCGCGGCGAGGTTCGAGCCCACGGGCGTTGCGCCCTGCCGGAGGTACACTCGTTCCACCGCGATGGCGAGCCACCGGAAGTTGAGCAGACCAAGCGCCCCGCCGAAGAGGACGCTCGCGGGAAGGAACCACCAGAGCCGTGCTGTTTCCCGGGTCAGACCGAATGCCAGGATGCCTGCTGAAGCAACGGAAACGACCAGGGCGGTTTTCCTGGCAACTCCTTTGATGATCGCCTCCACCGCCTGCTTCCGGATCAGGGTTTCATCGTTCGTCATGGGTTGTCCTTGTCATTCTTATCGAAAGTTTCCTGGCTTCGCTTGACATGCGCAAACAGGTTTTTGAATCCCGCGATGATGCCGAGGAGCAGGAAGATCGCGGTGAACCAGGGTGACGTGCCGAGCCATGCATCGAGCTTGAGTCCGAGGTACAAACCGATAACGGTGGCGAACACCATGGTCAGCCCCACCGTGCTCAGAACGCCCACCATGCGGATGAGTTTACGGTCTTTTTCGTCCATAGTAAGAAACACGAAGGTGGGAAGGTAAGAAGGTGGGAAGTTGAGCGCTATCGTTGATAGTTCTTTCCCAACCTCTTAACTTCTCAACCTCTCACCTTCTGTCATTACAAGCCCTTCAGGCTCTTCCTCGCCGCCTCGATCGTCTTGTTGATGTCCGCTTTCGTATGAGCCAGGGACAGGAACGCGGCCTCGAACTGCGAAGGCGCGAGGTTCACGCCGTTCTTGAGCATCGACCCGAAGTACTTGCCAAACCGCGCGGTGTCCGAGGTCTTGGCGCTTTCAAAATCCTTCACCTTTTTGTCGGTAAAGAATCCCGTGAACATGGATCCTACGCGGTTGAAGGTCATCTGCACATCCGCTTCCATGGCCGCGGCGCGGAGTCCCTTTTCGAGTTCCGCGGCGTTTTTTTCGAGCGTCTTGTACACGCCGGGTTTTGACAGGGCTTTGAGCGTCTCGATGCCCGCGGTCATGGCGAGCGGATTGCCCGAGAGCGTGCCTGCCTGGTAGATCGGACCGAGGGGCGCGATCTTCCGCATGATCTCGATCCTGCCGCCGTAGGCGCCGACCGGAAGTCCACCGCCGATCACTTTGCCGAGGCAGGTCATATCGGGCTTGATCTTGTAGAGCTGCTGGGCCCCGCCGTAGGCAACGCGGAAGCCGGTCATCACTTCGTCAAAGATGAGCACAATGCCGTACTGGTCGCAGATCTGGCGCAGACTCTGGAGGAACCCCGGTTCAGGGGGTACGCAACCCATGTTGCCCGCAACGGGCTCCACGATGATGCAGGCTATCCGCGAGCCCTCGCGGACCGCCATCTCCCTGACCGCGGCGAGATCATTGTACGCAACCGTAAGCGTAAGCCTGGCGAGGTCCGCGGGAACGCCGGGGCTGTCGGGAAGGCCGAAGGTGGCCACGCCGCTCCCCGCCTTCACGAGCAGGCTGTCGGCATGACCGTGATAACAGCCGTCGAACTTGAGTATCTTGTCCCTGCCCGTAAACCCCCGCGCCGCGCGGATAGCGCTCATCGTGGCCTCGGTGCCGGAGCTCACCATGCGCACCAGCTCAATGGACGGGAACGCCTTTTTGACCATCTTCGCGAGCGTGATCTCAAGCTCCGTGGGCGCGCCGAAGCTCGTGCCGTTTGCAATGGCTTTTTTAAGCGCCGCAGTCACTTTGGGATGGCTATGCCCGAGGATCATCGGACCCCAGGAAAGAACGTAATCGATATAGGCCTTATTGTCGGCGTCGTAGATCTTTGATCCCTTCGCCTTCTTGATAAAGAGCGGCTCGCCGCCCACTGAGCGGAATGCCCGCACCGGACTGTTCACGCCGCCGGGAATATGCTTCTTCGCCTCTTCGAACAGTTTTCTGGATCTCGCTCCTGACATGCGCGCTCCTTTCAATACCGGTAGTTAGTTCGGCGCGTTTGGGAAACGCGCCCTACAAAGCGTAGGGTCCGTTCCCCGAACGGACCGCGCCATAAATATCCGAACTCGAAAACCCTCATCCGTAAAATATGCAAAACCACACTGAAAGTCGATGGAAAAGGTTAATTCTTCTTAATGCGCCATCCGGGTAACGATGAAATCCGCCACGCCCGGCGCATCGTTGAGATCAAAACAGGGAATGGAAACATCAAAAGGCTTATCGCTCACGAGCGCCAAAAAGGAATGATCGTGCATGCAGAGAGGGCAGTCACCCGAGACTCCCTGGCGAAAGATTTCAATCCTGTTCTTCGCGTTTTTTTTGAATCCTTCAAAAATCACGATATCAACGTCCCCTGCCAGCCGTTCAAGCTCTTCAGAAGACGGTTCCCGCTCGACCTTTTTCATGAGCGCCACCCTGTCCGGTCCCGCGAGGATGACAGTGTCCGCTCCAGCCTGCTGAAACCGCCAGGAGTCCTTGCCCGGCTTGTCGAGGTCGAACCCGGAGGAGGCGTGCTTGATCACCGCGACCCGTAGACCGCGAGCCTTGAAGATAGGCACGATCTTCTCAATGAGCGTGGTTTTTCCGCTGTTCGATGACAAAGCGACAAAAGAGATCACGCGCATTTGTTTTTTCATCCCTCATCCCTCTTCCCTCATCCCACATCCCGCCTTTTGCCGAAGATACGCACCCCAAGGATGCCGACTTCATAAAGAAAGTAGATGGGCAGGGACATGAGCGTCAGATTGAACACATCGGGGGTAGGCGAAACAATGCCACCGATGATGAAAGCAGCCAGGAACGCATACTTCCGGAACTTGGTCAGGAGCCCCGCGTTGATGACGCCCATGCGGCTGAGAAGGATCATAACCAGAGGCAGTTCGAACACCACGCCCGTGGCGAACATGAACTTGAGGGTAAAGTCGAGATAGTCGCCGATCTTGAGAATAGCATTCAGATACTCTGTCTTATAGGAGATCAGGAACGGAATGGCCGCGGGAAGCAGGACGAAAAAGCAGAAGAGCACACCGACAGCAAAGAACAGGGTGGAGAAGAACACGAACTGACCGGCATATTTTCGTTCCTCCGGCAGGAGACCGGGAGAAATGAATTTCCATACCTGCAGCAGGATGGCCGGGATGGCAAGCATCATACCCGCTACAAACCCGATCTTGAGGTGCGACATGAAGGGTTCGGTAAGGGTGGTAAAATACAGCTCTTGCGCTGTCTTGTTCGGTTCGAAATGGAAAAACGGCAACGAGGCCTGGAACGATAGCGACGCATTCATGGGTAAAAGGAGAAGGACAAGTATCTCCTCTGAATACATGAAACAGACGCCGAACCCCAGAGCGACCCAGATAAGCGAATGGGTCAGCCTTTTGCGCAATTCATCGAGGTGGCTCCAGAACGACATTCTCAGCTCTTCTTCAGCCATTGGCTTTGGTCCCCTCGCTCTTCGCCTCTTCTTGTTTTTGTTCCGGCGCCTGGTCCGGCTTCCGTTCAGACCCCTGTTCAACCGCGGTCGTTCCCGCATCCGCTTCTTCCCAGGCCTTCAGATCAATGTTGCCGAGTTCCTTTATCTCTTGCAGGTTGATGGTCTTTTCCACCTCTTTCATCTCGGCTCGCACGGACTCCTGAAAGCCCTGCTGCGCTTTTTTGAACTCGGCCATGGCGCGGCCAACGGACTTTCCCAGGTCCGGCAGTTTCTTGGGCCCGAAGACCAGGAGGGCGATGATGAAGATAACGATCAGTTCCGGTAATCCAAGGCCAAACATACGCTTCTCCCTATTTCGGATTGAGTACAAAATCTTTCACCGCGGAAAACACTGAGGACGCTGAACAAAAAGCGGTCGCGGCCTACATCATCACCCGGATCAGGGTCTTTACATTGCCCCTGACATTGAAATCGCCCACCACTTCCAGGCTGCGCGGCTTGAGGTTGTTCTTGAGCATGTCGAAGATCAGGTTCGTCACGGCTTCGTGAGAAATGCTCTGGTCCCGGAAGCCGTTCAGATAGAGCTTCAGGGCTTTGAGCTCCACCACCTTCTTGTCGGGCGTATAGGTGATTCTGATCGTGGCGAAGTCCGGGTAACCCGAGCGCGGGCAGAGGCAGGTGAATTCGGGATAGGAGATGTCTATGACGTAGTCCCTGTCCGGGTTGGGATTAGGCCACAGTTCGAG
>JANONA010000398.1:0-12008 GCA_031420575.1 Nitrospirota bacterium
CCCATTCCCTTCAAGGATTCAATGCTTCCTTCGCGGCCCTTGCCGAAGGCATAGTCATAGCCGACATAGACCTCCCTGACCCCTATCTGCGCGTGCAGAACGTCGCGGGCGAAATCCTCGGGATGCTGCTCGGCAAAAGCCCGTGTGAAGCTGGCGCAGATCACCACCTCGACACCAGCCTCGGCAAAAAGCTTCATCTTGCCGTGAAAGGTGTTCAGCAGCATGGGTGAGCGCTCGGGGGCAAGCACTTTGAGCGGATGAGGCTCAAAGGTAAAAATAATGCTCGTCCCGTTGAGCTCCCGCGCCCGTTCGGTCACTTTTTTGAATATCGCCTGATGTCCCCGGTGTACCCCGTCGAAGTTTCCCAGCGTAAGCACGGGGTTCGGAAGCCGCTCATTGAAGTTTTTAACGCCGCGCACAATTCTCATCGCGCAACGATAATCGCATAACGGAACAAAATTGTCAATCACCCCCTTTCTGTCCGTCGAACTTTCCGTCGAACTTCTGGTTGTATCTGGTCTTTTAGTATGGTATAATAAATATACTTTTTTTTGCTGTAGACGATAGAGACGCTAAAATAGCGGCGTAATCTAAAAATACACATACTATTCTTCTAGTCTGTGTTTTACACGGACAGAGGGGGAAAATTTGAAATCAAAATCCGTACTAACGCCGCTTACCATTAAAGGTAAAACAATCAGAGTTCCCATCATACAGGGCGGGATGGGCATTGGAGTGTCGCTGCATCCTCTTGCAAAGGCGGTCGCGAAAGAGGGCGGCCTCGGCATTATATCCAGCGCCTGTGTTGACCGGCTCGTCTCCAGGAGGACCGGGAAAAAGACAAATATCTATGAGGCGGCCTATGAAGAGGTGTCCCTCTCCAAGATCAAGGGCGGGTTTGTCGGAGTGAACATCATGGCGGCGCTGGCCAGGGATTTCAATGATTCAGTGAAGGGATCCCTTGACGCCGGCGCCGACGCCATCATCTCCGGCGCCGGTCTGCCGCTCAATCTTCCGGCAATCCAGCCGCCGAAGGAGACGGCCCTGATTCCTATCGTATCGTCCGCGCGCGCGCTCGATATCATCTGCAAAAAATGGGGAAAGCTTGGCTATCGGCCCGATGCCGTGGTGCTCGAAGGACCGCTTGCCGGTGGCCATCTCGGATTTCGGATCGACCAGGTGGATCTGGAGTCCAACAAGCTCGAGAATCTGCTGCCGCCGGTCAAGGATATGGCGAGGAAATTCGGCGATTTCCCCGTCATCGTCGCTGGTGGAATCTATACCCATGCGGATATCGTGAAATTCATGGATATGGGAGCGGATGGCGTCCAGATGGGGACCCGATTCCTTGCCACCAACGAGAGCAGCGCCACCGAGGCGTATAAGCAGGCAGTCGTTTTTGCAAAGGAAGAGGACATCATCGTGGCGCACCGACCGGGGTCGCCCTGCGGCCTGCCGTTCCGGGTGATCAAGCAATCCCCCATGTATGCCTCGGCATTGCAGCGGAGGCGGACGCCCAAGTGCGACAAGGGCTACGTGCTCATGAAGGACACCGAAGGCAAATATACGGTCTGTCCCGCAAAAGAAAGCAACGAGAACTATTTCTGCATCTGCAACGGGCTCCTGAGCTCGGGCGGGTACAATTCGGACAAGGAAGAAGCGCTCTACACGGTCGGCACGAACGCTTTCCTGGTTGATAAAATCGTATCCGTCGAGACGTTGATGAATGAGTTGACCGGCGCCGAAGTGTAACACGGCAATGGATTTACAAAGAACTCGGTTGACGGGCACACGCCGCATGAGAAAGGGACCGGATGAGCCAGCTCGACAAACTGATTGAACGGATCCAGCCAGGCCAGGAGCTCCTCCTGGAATCCCAGAAAGAACCCATGATGCGGTCGTCCGCGGGACTCAAGGTCATGGTCAACCAGCCGCTCACGTCTCCCCAAATCGTCGCGCTGCTCGCCGAACTGGCGCCAACAGGCCAAAAACAGAACGTCACCCAGAAAAAACCGGCAACCTTTGAATATGCCCTCGGAGACAAGCGCTACACGGTATCCTTCCTGACCCAGGGAGAATTAGTGCGCGGCGTCATCTCGCAGGCTGAAGCAGCGGTCAATGCGGCGGCCGCTATTGCCGCTCCTGAAGAGACCGGCGACGAGCTCGATGAGGAGGATGAAACCGTTGAGGTGCTCTCGTCCCAATCAACACCCGCGCCGAAACCAACGGCCCGGGCCGCGGGCGGCGAACCGGCGATCAACGCTCTGCTGCGGAAAATGTTTGATATGGGCGCTTCGGACCTCCATATCACCTCCAACCACAAACCGCTCATACGACTGCACGGCGACATGCAGGAGCTTCCGAACCAGTCCGTGTTCTCACCGGACCGGGTAAAGAAGCTCATCCATGAGATTACGCCTCCCCATAATGCGGCGCAGTTCGAAGAACTGAACGACACCGATTTCGCTCACGAAATATCCGGCCTGGCGCGGTTCCGGGTCAACGTCTTTATGGACCGCTTCGGCATGGGAGCGGTATTCCGCCAGATCCCCATGGAGATCGTGACCGCCGAGAAGCTCGGCCTTTCCAAGCAAGTGCTCGACCTCTGCTTTCTGAGCAAAGGTTTGGTCCTGGTCACCGGCCCGACCGGGTCCGGCAAGTCCACTACCCTCTGCGCGCTCATTGACTTCATCAACCGGAACCGCAAGGACCACATCATCACCATCGAAGACCCCATCGAGTTCGTGCATCAGCGAAAAAACTGCCTCATCAATCAGCGCGAGGTGCATGTCCACACCAAGTCCTTCGCGAACGCCCTCCGGGCGGCGCTGCGTGAAGACCCCGACATCGTTCTCGTGGGCGAGATGCGCGACCTTGAGACGATCTCTATCGCCATCGAGACGGCTGAAACGGGTCACCTGGTGTTCGGCACCCTCCACACTTCGACTGCCGCCTCAACCGTGGACCGCATCATCGATCAGTTCCCGGCCGACCGGCAATCCCAGATACGCACCATGCTTGCCAGCTCACTCAAAGGGGTCATCGCCCAAACACTGTGCAAAAAATCCGACGGCAAGGGCAGGTTGGCCGCCATGGAGGTGCTGTTCGTGAACTCGGCGGTGTCGAACCTCATCCGGGAGGGAAAGATCTTCCAGATCCCCTCGGTGATCCAGACGGGAAAAGGCCAGGGCATGGTGCTCCTGAACGATGCCTTGTTCAAGCTTGTCGTGGAGCGCAAAATCGCGCCCGAAGAGGCGTACATCAAGGCTAACGACAAGCTGAACTTTGTTGTCCAACTCAAATCCGCCGGCATTAACTTGAACTTAACGGGAATGATCGAATAAACGGGGGTGAACTATGAGCGGGAATACGGCGTTTGCGGTGCCCAAGGACCGTCAGAGCGTAACCGTACGCCTGTCCCTGGGCGCTACCGTAGAGGGCGAGGTCTTCACGGAATCCATCTCTGAGGGACTGTCCATTCACCAGAAGGTCACCGCGTTCATCGAGAACAGCGACGCGTTCTTCCCGATCAAGGTATCTCCCGGAGGGAGCACCGAATTCATCAACAAGAAAAATGCGCGGATCATCGAGGTGAGCCTGCCCGAAGATCCGGAAACCGGCTATTTTGCGCATCTTCTCATGCATACCATTCCCGTCATGGTATTCCTGAACGACGGAAACACCGTGAGCGGCGAACTCATGGCCGAGGTACCGCGGGAAAAAGCCCGTCTCTCCGACTGCCTGAATCTTCCCGAAAAATTCCTGGCCGTTAAATCCGGAAAGACGATGTTCTACATCAATAAACAAGCGCTGCAAAAGGTCGTGCACGCGGCGAAAGCGTAGCAGCCGAGGATAGGACCTCAACCGAGCTCATCCTTCAACAATACCGCGTTCTTCCCACAGGAACCAGTTCCCGGTGCTTGAAAGGAACTGGTAGGTGTTCGCAAAAATGTCGTAATGCTGCCGCTCTTCCCGGATGAGCTGCTCGAGCAGGGCCCGCTCCTTCTCCTTCTTCGATCCAGCCAGGATTTTTTTGTAGAACTCCACGCCCTCTTTTTCCATGCTCATGGCGATCTTGAACGCCTCAAGCTCGTCCGCCGTAGCCTCGACCTTCTTCATCATCTCGTCCTTCATGGACTCGAATACCGTTTTCACGTTTTTCATCGGACTCACGTCCTTGTGCGCTATGTTCAATCCGTTGATTATCCGCGATACCATTTCGAGGTGCCGCTTCTCGTCCTCGGTTATCGTTTGAAACATTTTTTCCCGGCGGGACTTTTTGTCTTCCGTGCCGCCACGGTGTAGAAAGCTATTGCGTCCTTCTCCATCTTCATTGCCAGTTCAAGAGCATCCATAGTGCCTCCTTTGTTACTCGGAATTTTACGGGGGTGCGGACCTGCCGTTTTTGTATCAGAAAACCGTTTTGGGGAGGAACAACGAGACGGGCATACCGGACAGGATAAGTACAATCCCGCATAAAACAGCCGTGAAGTAATTATAGCATAACTCACGATTGTGGGTGAAAAACGACTCAATGGTCCCGGAGTTCAATGAGGGCGACATCGTCATTGTCAGTCCCCATAGTCGGGCCGCGTCTGGCGATTATGTGGTTGTGAAAAATGATGATGAAGAAGTCACATTAAAACAGTTCAAGAAGTACGGGACGAAAAGGATACTGCATCCGCTCAACCCGAAGTATCAGGACATTGAGTTGTCGGACAAGAAGCAGTATCGCATTGTGGGAAGGATCATGGAGAACGGGCAAATAAAAAACCCATGCATCCGTTATGGACACATGGGTTTTGGCGTTCGTCAAACAAATTCAGGCACACGCATATATGCGCAGCCGTTTTTTTCGTATGCTTTACAACAAGGGTATCTTTGACTGACTTTGCAGGAAGTATGCCATTAGACTATTTCCCCCTCGCTCGTGGTTTGTCCTATTCTTAATAATACCAATGGCTTAAAGTCTGCGTATTCTATCAAGTAATTTTGGACAACGCAAGCAAAATCGTTGAAAAATCGGGGGTAGGGGATCAGGAATCAGCGGTGGGGCTTGGCGGCTCTATACCGGAATCTCAAGCAGAATCTTGTCGTAATTCACCAGGGGAGTGGTCTTCTCCCTGCCATCCTTCGTTTTCTTAAGCTCCAACAAACCCGCCTCCGCGAGAAACTGAACGTCATTGAAGGTGTTCTTAATATCTCGATTCAGTTTTTTGGCCAGCTCGTAGATCGACTCAGGATGTTCCCTCTTTATGGCCCGGAGGACCTTCAAACGCTCCTCGGTCAGCACTTTTCTCATAGCGTCGATGCTGTCGAATGAAATGCCCTCGTGCTTTTTGACCTTCTCCCCGCGCTCGATCTTTCCGACCACGTCTTTGATATCGTTAAAAATCTCCTCATCAGACTTGATCGCGACTTTAATGTTTTTCACTTTCATCGTTTGCCCTCCTTGTATTTCCGCACGTCGCCGGTAAAATCGTGCCACAGCTTTTCCAGGCTTTGAAACTTATACGGCTGCTCTTTGCATACAGCGCTTTCAGTTTCCATCTCGGACTGCGTTCTCAACACAACCATACCGGCAGGAACAAGACTGCTTCTGTTTTGCTGAAATAATCTTTTGTCAGCACGATGCCGCTACCCGTATCATATTCCTGTTGAAAGTGCATGATGCCCGACGGAACCTTCGGCCTGGTAAAGGCGCTGTACTTCACCTCGATCGGCTTGATTTCCTTTTCCTTCACAACGACAAAATCCACCTCGTTCTTTGACAGCGTTCTCCAGAAATGAATCTCCTGCAAGGGGGCCAGGTTCTTGAGCATGTTCCCGTACACGCCGTTTTCAACCAGCGCGCCCGCGTCAGCGCGGTCGTCGAGACGTCCGAGGTTCCTGATCACGATGTTTCTCATGCCGGTATCCACAAAGTATATCTTCGGCATCTTGCTGATCTCTTTCCGTGGATTGCCGGAATACGGCGTAACGGTCTTGATGATGAACGTATTCTCAAGCAGGAAGAGATACCGTTCCAGTGTTTCCCTCGCGATCTTGACGGAAGTGCAAAGCTCGGACAGATTAACCAGGCTCCCGACCTGCAACGCAAGGACCTTGAGCAGATTATTGAACGCGGTAATATTGTCCACGCGCATGATGTCCTTGATGTCTTTTTTCACGTATGAGTTGTAGATGTCCGTAAGATAGGCAGTCTTCTTGTCATGCTCGGCTTCCAGCGCCACTTTGGGATAACCGCCGAATACAAGGTACTCCTGAAAATACCGCGCAAGCTCAGCCTTGAGAAGACGGGCGGGAACCTGTTCAATTTCTACTTTCTTGCTGAGGTGTCGTATATCGCTCTTCACGAGCGCGTCAGACAAAGCCTGCTCACCTTTGAATACAAGAAACTCCGAGAAGTCGAGCGGAAAGATTTCAAAGACCACCTTCCGGCCGGCAAGGGAGTCTTTGAACTTTCTGCGAATCTCAAGCGTCGAGGATCCGGACACGATCAGCTTGAGGTTTTTATGGTTGTCCGCGATGAGCTTCAGGAAGTTCGCGGGATTGGCCATGTATTGTATTTCATCCACGAAGATAAATTGCTTTTTCTTCGTATCAACACCCGTCGCGTTCAAATACGCGATAAACTCCTTCACGCCGGCGTTGAACACATCAAGCAGCGCGAAGTCCTCAAGGTCGAAATAGTGCACGGTCTTCTCAGCGCGCCCGCGCTTGCGCACCTCGTCCATCAAGAGATGCAGAATGCTCGTCTTGCCTACCTGCCGGGCGCCGACAAGCAGAATGATTCCAGGATCGTCAAGATACTTGGCGATCTCAGGCAGAATCTTTCGTGGATATAATTTGTCGTTGTTTTCGGCCATAATTATTTTAAGATGATTGTCTTAAATTTATTAAGGTATTTTAAGATACACGCTGATGGATGTCAAGTGAATTGACAAGCCCCGGTTCAAGGTATTTTAAGGGTATGTTGATAAGCCTGGAAATCGAGGGAGCCGGGATCGGCGGGATGCGGCTTTACATTTCAAGATCGATGTCAAGGGCGGACAAAACGGCATCGGCAAGTAACTGTAAGGCCTTTTGACTAACTTCGTCGAAGGCAGGACCGTCTTTACGGAAAAGGGACAACCTGCCGATTATTTCTTCGCCTTATCCCCAAACACTTCCTTTACCTTGTCGAAAAATCCCTTCGTGATCGGCGTTGCGTTCTCGTTGCTCAGACGGTCAAACTCCTGGAGCAGTTCTTTCTGTTTTGCCGTAAGCTTGATCGGGACCTCGATGACGATCCGGCAAAGCTGGTCGCCGCTGCCGGAGCCCCGAAGATGCGGAAATCCCTTGCCGCGAAGCCTGAATACGTGGCCTGGCTGGGTGCCCGCGGAAATTTTGAGCTTCGCATTCCCGGTGAGCGTCGGTGCTTCAAGCTCGGCGCCGAGCGCCGCCTGGACAAAGCTGATCGGCACATCGCAGACGATATCCTGGCCTTCCCGTTTGAACAACTGATGCTCCTCCACCAGAAGATATGCGTAGAGGTCGCCTGGCGGTCCACCGTACGAGCCGAGCTCGCCTTCACCGCTCAGACGAATGGCGTTGCCCGTCTCCACGCCGGCCGGTATCTTGACCGACAACGTGCGGTCCCGTTCAACGCGTTTCCTGCCGCCGCACCCCGGACACGGATCAATGATCGTCTTCCCCTCGCCTCCGCACCGGGAACAGGTGCGGCTGCTGCTGAAGAAACCCTGTTGAGTCCGTATCTGGCCCGCTCCCCGGCATGCCGCACAGGTCACGATACCGTCCCTGGATTTCGCCCCCAGTCCCTCACAGTCCGGGCAGCGCTCCCAGCGCGGAACGCGGATCTTGGTCGTGGTCCCGAAAGCGGCGTCCTCGAAGCTGATCTTGAGATTGTACCGGAGGTCGTCTCCCGCGGTCGCCCGGGCGCGTCCCCGGGCGTTGCCGAAGAACTCTTCGAAGATGTCCCCGAAGATATCTCCCATGCCGGCGCCCGCGCTGAACCCGCCGGGTCCCGCCCCCTGTGCGCCCGGCGCCATGCCGTACTGGTCATAGTACGCCCGCTTCTGGGCGTCCGACAGTACCGCGTACGCCTCGCTGACCTCCTTAAACTTCTCTTCCGCGGCTTTGTTTCCGGGGTTTTTGTCGGGATGATACTCGTGAGCGAGCCTCCGGTAAGCACGCTTGAGATCGGCGTCGGTCGCGTTCCGGTGAACACTGAGCAGTTCGTAATAATCCTTTGCCATATCGTCCTTTGTCTATGCAACACAATAGCTTATTACAAAAAAAAGAGGATAGCGGGTATTCCTTCTTCCCCTGCCATCCTCTCGCATCAGGTCTTTCGTTATTTCTTATCCTTATCCACTTCCTCAAACTCGGCATCAACGACCTTTTCGTCCGGCTTCTTGCCCTCGCCGTCCGGGGTTCCGGAAGCGGCGCCCGCTCCCGCCTGTTCCTTGCCCATCTTGGAGTAGACCTCCTCCGCGAGCTTGTGCGATGCTTTGGCAAGCTCCGCCACGGCCTTCTTGATTGCTTCAACGTCGCTGCCGTCCTTCACGCTCCTGGCCTGCTCGAGCGCCTTCTGTATCTCCGCGCGCTCCGCGTCCGTGAGCTTGGCGCCGTAGTCAGCCACCGACTTCTCGACCGAGTAGATGAGCGTGTCCGCCTCGTTCTTCGCCTCGGCCGCTTCCTTCTTCTTCTTATCCTCGGCAGCGTGGGCCTCGGCCTCCTTTACCGCCTTTTCGATCTCTTCCTTGCTCAGACCGCTCGAGGCCGTGATCTTGATGGACTGCTCTCTGCCCGTGCCCAGGTCCTTGGCCAGCACGTGCACAATGCCGTTCGCGTCGATATCAAAGGTCACCTCGATCTGCGGGACGCCGCGCGTCGCCGGCGGGATCCCGACAAGCTCGAAGCGGCCTAACGTCTTATTGTCAGATGCCATCTCGCGCTCACCCTGGACCACATGGATCGAGACCGCGGTCTGGTTGTCCGATGCCGTGGAAAACACCTGGCTCTTCTTGGTCGGAATCGTGGTGTTTCGCTCGATGAGCTTAGTGGTCACGTTGCCCAGGGTCTCAATGCCCAGGGACAGCGGCGTTACGTCAAGGAGCAGCACGTCCTTCACCTGACCGGTAAGAACCGCGCCCTGAATCGCCGCGCCGATGGCAACCACCTCGTCCGGATTCACTCCGCGGTGCGGCTCTTTCTTAAAGAACTCCTTTACCGCTGCGATCACCTTGGGCGTGCGTGTCTGGCCGCCGACCAGGACCGCTTCATCGATCTGCTCCACGGTCTTCCCCGCGTCGGAAAGCGCTTTTTTGCACGGCTCAACGCTTCTCTTGATGAGGTCGTCACAAATCTGTTCGAACTTTGCCCGTGAAAACTTGTAGAGCAGGTGTTTGGGCCCGTTTGCATCCGCGGTAACGAACGGGAGATTGATCTCCGTCTCCATGACCGTGGACAACTCGCACTTGGCCTTTTCCGCGGCCTCCTTCAGCCGTTGAAGCGCCATTTTGTCCTTGCTGAGATCGATACCCTGGTCTTTCTTGAACTCGTCGGCAAGCCACCTGATGATGCGGTCGTCGAAGTCGTCTCCGCCCAGGAACGTGTCGCCGTTCGTGGACTTCACCTCGAATACGCCTTCTCCCAGCTCGAGGATCGAAACATCGAAGGTGCCGCCGCCCAGGTCATATACCGCGATGGTCTCATCCTTCTTCTTGTCCAATCCATAGGCCAATGACGCGGCCGTGGGCTCGTTGATGATGCGGAGCACGTTCAGGCCCGCGATCAGGCCCGCGTCCTTGGTGGCCTGGCGCTGGCTATCGTTGAAATAAGCGGGCACGGTGATGACCGCGTCAGTCACCTTCTCGCCCAGATAGTCCTCGGCGGTCTGTCTCATCTTCTGCAGAATCATGGCTGAAACCTCGGCGGGGCTGTAAACCTTGCCGCGGATCTCCACGTGCGCGTCGCCGTTGTCCGCCTTCACGATTTTGTAAGGCAGGTGTTTCTTCGCTTCGCTGACTTCCGTGGTATCATACTTTCTGCCGATAAGACGCTTGATCGAAAATATCGTGTTGTCCGGGTTCGTGATCGACTGCCGCTTTGCGATCTGGCCCACGAGCCGCTCGCCGCTCTCAGTGATTGCCACGACGGACGGGGTGGTCCGACTCCCTTCGGAGTTCGGGATCACAACCGGCTCGCCGCCCTCCATGATCGCAACGCACGAGTTGGTCGTACCCAGGTCAATTCCTATCACTTTTGCCATAACAGCCTCCTTGTCGATTTCCTTTTTCTGGTATTATGGAAATAGTTATTCAGAGATTCAGGAAAACCACTCCCCTCCATCACTCAATCGCTATTTTCCGCTTCACTCTTCTCGGACGCACCCGATTTCTTCGACACGCTCGCTTTCGCGTGGCGCAAAACCTTCTCGTGATACAGATAGCCCTCCTGCATCACCTGCACCACCGTGTTCTCCGGGACCTCATCGGTGACCACCTGCATCAGTGCATCGTGCCGGGCCGGATCGAAAGGTTCTCCTTCGGCCAGGAACTGTTTCACGCCGAACTTTTCAAGCGCCTCACGGAGCTGCTTATAAACAAGCTCCACGCCTTCCCGCAGACCCTGCACGGTCTCTCCCGACTCTCCGGCATGCTTGAGCGCGAGCCCCAGATGATCGACGACCGTCAGGAGCTCCAGCGCAAACTGCTCGTTGGCGTATTTGCGGAATTCAACGAGCTCGCGCTGCATCCGCTTGCGGTAATTCTCGAAATCAGCATAGGTCCGGAGGTACTTCTCATTCGCCTCCGCAGCCTCTCTGGTCTTTTGTTCGAGCTCCCGTGAAAGCTTCTCGGTCCTGTCTGTTGTTACAGCCTCTCCCTCGGAATCAGGAGGGGCCGCCTCGATGTCCTCTTCCCGTACCACGTCAAACTCACTCGTCATCGTTCAATACCCCTCTTGAACCGCTCTCCCAAAAGCTTCGAAAGCAGCTTTGCCGTATAGTCAACCACCTGAATAACCTGTTTGTACCGCATCCTCGTGGGGCCGATCACGCCGAGGGTACCCACGACGTTCGAGCCCGCCTTGTAGTTGCTCACCACCATGCTGCAACCCTGCATCTCGAAGTAGGGGTTTTCAGACCCGATGAAGACCTTGATGCCTTCCGCCGCCACGCTCCGGTCAAGGAGCTTGAGCAATTTGTATTTATCCTCGAAGGCCTTGAACAGCGCTCTCATCTTATCAACAGTCGCAAACTCGGGGTTCTCGAGCATCCGGGACGCCCCGCCGATATACACCTTCTCGTTTTCACGCTCCTGGACCTCCTGGCTGGCCCGGCAGGTCTCGTCCATGAGCTGCGCGAAGACAAATTTATCTTCCCGCATCTTCTCGATCAACCGCTGCCGAACCTCGGTCAGGGTCCAGCGCTCAAGCTCTTCCACGAGGTAGGCGCTGAACTGGTTCAGGTCCTGCTGCCGAATGCTTTCATCGAGTTCGATAAGCTTGTTCTGAACGAGCCCCGCGGCGGTTACGAAGATGATGAGCGCTTGTCTTCCGCGCAAACGCAGAAACTCGATATGCTTGTATGTTGCCTCGGGCTCGGACGGCGCAACCACCACCCCGGCGCAGTGCGAGAGCGATGCAAGAAACAGACTCGCCTCCTCCATCAGCTCATGGAGGTCATCGCTATACAGCGGCGGCGCCTGCCGGAGCTGGTCGCCGAAATCGTCAGCATCATTCTTGATACTGATCAGGCTGTCAATATAATACCGGTACCCGAGGTCCGTGGGGATCCTGCCGGCGGAGGTGTGAGGATGCGTCAAAAACCCCAGCTCCTCAAGTTCCGCCATGATGTTCCGCAGCGTAGCGGAGCTTACCCCGAAATCATACTTTTTGACAAGAACCGTCGAGCCGATCGGCGCCCCGCTTGCAATATAACTGTCAATGACAGCTTGCAAAACTCTCTTATTTCTTTCATGCAACTCCACAGTTTTGCCTTT
>JANONA010000399.1:0-1585 GCA_031420575.1 Nitrospirota bacterium
TTCAAGGTGCTCCCTTTGCTGATATTTTCCCGCGTCTCGCTGGAAAAATGGTCGGGGCGAGAGGATTCGAACCTCCGACCCCTTGGTCCCGAACCAAGTGCGCTACCAGGCTGCGCTACGCCCCGACAAAACCACATAATACTATACTAACTTTATCCGTATGTCAACCCCGTTAGAGATGAAACGGATTATTTTTCCGCGAAAACGCCTTCCTCCCGTACCACGAACAGATGCCGCGGCATCTCTAACAAGGTCAACGAACATTCCGCTTTTGCGCCGCTGCGATGAAATTATCAAAGGCCTCCTGGTAGTAGTCCCTTTTCACCTTGATAACGCCGGGAACCCGCCCTTCGTACAGGTCCCTGCCTTCGTCCACGTCGTTTTTGAGAAGCTCATAGAAGGTCCCGTTCTTGAGGCCCTCGATCACCGCCTCCTGATTATAGAGAGCGATATCGGATACGATGATCCGCGCGAACCGCCGCGCCTTCTCCACAGCCTCGGGATCGGCTTCATCCACCCTGGGGATGTCGCACTCCTCTTTCTGAAAAATCGAGGCTTCGAGACTGAGCGACTCGGGAAAAAGCGCCGCCCCCTCCTGCCCATCCGTTGCTCTCGGCTTCGGAATTGCGGACCGGGACGGGAGCGAGTCGGAAAAATCGCGGTCTGTCCGCGCCGGGCTTTCGAGAGTGAGCAGGGATGACTCGAACTCCCTTGCCGGTGGCCGGGACATCTCAGGCAGGTCATGGTGAGCCTGCTCTTTGATCCTGGGCGGTCCAGCCGCGAACTGTTCCGGGAAGATGAGTTTGCGCAGCTTGATCAGCAGAAAATCGGGGATGTGGTGTTTCTCGATATAATCATCGGCGCCATAAAGGTTGGTTGGCGTGCGTTTGTACCTCCGCATGTCGTACACCGATGAAAGCAGCACAATCTTGATCGGTTCCGTCGCTGGATTTCCCTTCAGCCGTTCGCACAGTTCAAAACCATAAATACCCGGAAGCCCTACGTCAAGCACCATGCCGTGCGGTTTGTTCTCCGTCGCCTTCTTGAGCGCTTCAACGCCGTCAGCCGCCGTATCCACCCTGAATCCGGCGCCGGTCAGGAGCTCGCTAACCATATTTCTGACAACGTCGCTGTCGTGCGCGACCAGCACTAAGGGGCCTGTCAACGCACCAGACAAAGCAGCCTTCTTCGGCAACGGAATGATCCGTGCGGGAGGCTCGGAGGGAGTTGGGGAGGGTCTCTTGACCGGCAACACATTGCCGCACCGGGGACAGCGCACCTTCGCTCCCTTGTCGGCTATCTTTGCATCGTCGATCTTGAGTTTTGCACCGCACTCGCAGGGAACGATCATAACTATCGGATTTTCCTTCCTCCCCGCAAACGGCGCGTCAATGCGCTGAAACAGGCCGCTCAAGCCGCTCGAACCAGAGGGCCGCCTTGAGTTGATCCTCTGTATACAAACAATCGTGCTTAAGATACAAGAAATAACCTGTTTTGTCAATAAAATGGAACAGTCTTGTCAAGCCAAAGTGAGAACACAAGGGGCAGGTCGGACATGCTTTCATGGAGTGATGAGTATAGCGCG
>JANONA010000400.1:0-2581 GCA_031420575.1 Nitrospirota bacterium
TATTGTCTCTCGACAAAGAACATATATTTTCGCCTCCACATTGTTCTTTTGACCATCTGAGTGAGTCAGTCGTTTCACCAATAATAATAGTTGGTTGCACACCAGTTTCATCGTTGTAGCTTATTTGCTGAATATCCGAACGTATTTTATTTAGGACTTGAATTATTTCATTGGTGCTTCGCCTGTTCTCCGACATTTGATAATCGACCATCCCAGGTAGATTGAAGGAAGTAAATTTTTCAGGATCTGCACCCTGAAAGCTATAGATTGATTGCGCTGTATCTCCAATCACACCTACAACAGTGTTACTCTGCCCGATCTGATGCAGGATGGCTGCTTGAATCGGGGGAACCTATAGGGTCAAGTCTTGCGACTTGACATTAATCGTTTCTACTCGTTGACGACGCGGAACATCGCACCTCATTCTATTCCCACGCAGAGCATGGGAACAAGCACACAAGCATAAGAAATACTATTCATCGGACTATTCTATTCCTTATTGTTCTTTGCCGTATACGTCGTCCCCTTTTCGGCACAACAGGGTGTATGCGCCTCGTGGCCTTTTTGACGCAGCCACCATTCCTTGAAGGGCCCGGTTTCCGCCTTGTTGTGAAAATACGCAATTTGTTCTTCTCTGCTCATATTCTTGATTTGTAACTACTCAGGTCTGTCTCGCTTTTTTGACCTGAGCAGTTACCTTGATTTCTTCATAGATTTACAACTGCGCGGCACGTTTGAAAGCAATACAGTCGAATGTTTTTTCACTCTTCTTCATCTGTCACAACCCTCCAAGGGACCTCTCGCTAAGAGGCAATCTGCTTCTCCGCCCATGCGCGCACCGATAGTACAATCTCGCGCGCAGCGGTTCGGTCAAAGCCCTGAGCGACATCGATGAAATCATAGCGCAACAGCACGGCGTACGGATTCAGGACGTCCAGCTTTTCCGCGTTCGGCGGCAAGGTCTTTTTGTTGTCGATCAGGAGGTCCATCAATTCTTGCAGATCGTGGGTTTTTCGGAATGGAATGGAGGAGAAAGCGAGAACAGCTTTCAAACATTTTTCGACGGCCTGTTGCGCGTGAAAGCCAACGGTCTCGTCGGCTATCTCCCGCGAACGGATGAGAAGCTCGAAGGCTTTGAGGTCACGGTCCGCGAGCTTGAGATAAGCGCGCGCGAGGTCAACTGGTTGCTTCATGCAATATCTTCCCTTGTTTTAAGGCCCAGTAGAGGGCCGTTCCGGGCAGGTGTCCCCATTCCCGGGCCTCATCTTCCGAGTACACGAGGACATCGACGGGGATGCGCAAAGGACGCAGCAGGCTGCGCAATCTGACCATTTCATCAAGCTTATTGGACAGGTTCCGCTCGATTACCAGCAGGTCCACATCCGATTCTTCCGTCGGCTTACCCTGCGCGTAGGAGCCGAACAAAATTATCTTGAGGGGATGGGCTGCATCCGCGAGAATTCTTACTGCCTCCGCGATTTTTTCGCCGGTGATCATCGATTCATTGCCTCCCGCACTGCACGTTCATTTGTAACATAAGGCGGTCTTAAATACAAGGCGAAACAACGAGATGGTTATTCAGCTTGAGGCGCCCCTTATCATGTGTTCAAATTCCTTCTCGCTGATCACCTTAACTCCCAGGGCCTTCGCCTTTTCCAGCTTGCTTCCCGCCTCTTCACCCGCCAGCACATAGCTTGTCTTCTTTGATACCGAACCTGCAGCATGTCCGCCGAGACGCTCGACAAGTTCTTCAATCTCATTTCGAGGTCTTGAGAGCGTACCGGTAACCACGATGGTAAGTCCATCAAGCGGACCCCGCTCTTTCTTCGTTCCTGCTTCATAGTCGGAATTCGATATATTTACTCCCAACTTCTTCAGCGTGTCTAACGTCTTCAGGTTTTCCTCCTCACTGAAGAAGCCCGAGATAGATTCCGCCAGCTTTTCACCCATCTGTTTGATCTCGATGATATGCCCGGGCTTTACGTTGTACAGGTCTTCGATCTTCTCAAAGTGCCGTGCAAGCTGCCTGGCAGCGTATTCTCCCACGTGCAGCATTCCGAGGGCAAAGAGGAACCTGCTGAGCGTCGTCTCCTTGCTCTTCTCGATCGAGTCGATCAGATTTTGGGCGGACTTTTCCGCGAATCGCGGGAGTTCGAGCAGCTGCTCCTTGTTAAGCGTATAGAGATCAACAAAGTGCTTTATGAGACCCTGACTATAGAGAAGCTCCACGTTCTTCTCTCCGAGGCCTTCTATGTCCATTGCGCCCCGTGAAGCATAGTGCATGATACGTTCAAGGACCTGAGCTGAACAGTTCAGTCCGATGCATCTGAATGCCACTTCGCCTTCTTCCCGCACAACATGAGAACCGCAGACAGGGCAAGCCGTCGGTGGCGGGAACCTGCGCTCCTGACCGGTCCTCTTTTCGGTGATGACCATGACGACGTGCGGGATCACATCCCCTGCCCGTTCCACGACCACCGTATCGCCTATGCGGATGTCCTTGCGCTCGATCTCGTCCCAGTTGTGGAGTGTTGAGCGCGAGACCGTCACCCCGCCGATCCTGACGGGTTTCATGAGCGCC
>JANONA010000401.1:0-2327 GCA_031420575.1 Nitrospirota bacterium
GACACCTACCGCACGCTCACGGCCGTGGACAGCGTCATCCTCGTCATAGACTGCGTCAAGGGCGTCGAGGAACAGACCTTGCGGCTCATGGAAGTCTGCCGCATGCGCAATACGCCGGTCATCATCTTCGTGAACAAGCTCGACCGCGAAGGGAAAAACCCTTTTGAACTGCTCGATGAGCTCGAAACAAAGCTGAGCATCAAGGTACAGCCGCTCTCGTGGCCCATCAGCATGGGCAAATCCTTCAAGGGCGTTTACAATCTCTACAACAACAGCCTTTGCCTCTTCCGTCCCGGCGGCGTCGCGGTCGCGGGCGATGTGCTCGAGATCCAGGGCATCGGCGACCCGGTCCTTGACCGGCAGCTCGGCGACTATGCGGTCAAGCTCAGGGAAGAGGTGGACTTGATCGAAGGCACGCACAATCCCTTTGACGTCAAGGCCTATCTGCGCGGCGACCTCGCGCCGGTGTTCTTCGGCAGCGCCATCAACAACTTCGGCGTCAAGGAATTGCTTGATACCTTTACCGAGATCGCGCCCACGCCCGGCAACAGGCCCACGGACCAGCGCGTTATCAATGCCGATGAGAAGAATTTCACCGGCTTCGTATTCAAGATCCACGCGAATTTAGACCCCAGACACCGCGACCGCATTGCCTTCATCCGCGTCTGTTCGGGCAAGTTCGAGCGGAACAAGATGTTCCTTCACGTGCGCCTCGGCAAGAATATCCGCTTCACCAGCCCGGCAAGTTTTCTGGGCGCTCGAAAGAGCATCATCGACGAAGCCTTCCCCGGCGACGTGATCGGCCTGTATGATACGGGGAACTTCAAGATCGGCGACACGCTCACGGAAGGCGAGAAGCTCATGTTCCAGGGCATCCCGACCTTTTCACCCGAGGTGTTCAGGGAACTCGTGAACCTCGACCCGTCAAAATCAAAGCAGCTTTCGAAAGGCATCGAGCAGCTCACGGACGAAGGCGTGGCGCAGCTCTTTACCCAGCAACAGGGGAACCGGAAGATCGTCGGCACGGTGGGCCAACTCCAGTTCGACGTGCTCCAGTACCGGTTAGAGCACGAGTACAACGCGACCTGCAGGTTCGAGCCGATGAAAATTTACAAGGCCTGCTGGATCACCGCGAGCGACGAGAAGGAAATTGACACGTTTTGCAGATTCAAGTCGGACCGCATTGCCACGGACAAGGACGGCAATATCGTTTTTCTCGCGGAATCGGAGTGGGTGCTCAGGAACATGATCGAGGCCTACCCCGAGCTCAAGTTCCACTTCACTTCGGAATTCAAGCGGGAAGTAAAGCAATAAGCCACGCTGAAAAACCAGAAGCCCGGCACATCAGTCAGCCGCTTTATTCCGCTTGATTTTAGCGAGTGACAATGCTATTCTTATACCACTCCGACGAACCACACTGCAGACCATCACTTCACCCTACAAGGAGAGGCCCGATATGATGCGTTTACCGACTCATTTCGCCGCACTTTTGCTGGCACTGCTCATTCCCTTCGCAGCTTCCGCGCAGGAGATCGACTGCCTCAAGTGCCACGCCAAGTTGAAAAGTGAAAAAGTGGTTCACGCCGCCATGGACATGGGCTGCCTAACCTGTCACACCGGCATCGACGCAAACAAGGTCCCTCACAAAAAAACGAATACGATTACCAAGGGGCTTTTCGCTGAACAGCCCGAACTCTGCTACGGCTGCCATGACAAGGCGCTGTTCAGCAAGAACAACGTCCACGCCGCCGTGGGCATGGGCTGCACCGGCTGCCACAATCCGCACTCATCCAGGAACGCCAGGCTCCTTACCGCGGAACCGCCCGCCCTTTGCGTAACGTGCCATGACGAGGCCGAGTTCAATAAGAAAAACGCGCACTATCCAGTCGCTGCGGGCATGTGTCTGAGCTGCCATTCGCCGCACGCGTCGGACGAAATGGCGCTGCTTTTGAAAAAACCCGTTGAGGTCTGTCTTGAGTGTCATCCTGACGTGCCGAATAAACCGCACGCGATCGCCGGCTTTTCCTCACGCTCCCATCCTGTCGGAATGCCGGAGCCTGTCGTCGTGCCGAGGAAAAGCAAAAAGAAAAATCAGGAACCGGCGCCGGAACCAAAACCAGCGCCGGAGGTAACCGATCCGGCGCGTCCCGGCAAAGTATTTTACTGCGGGAGCTGCCACAATCCGCATAGCTCAAACAGCCCGAAGCTGTTCCGGTATAAAGCGCAGTCGACAATGGGATTGTGCGTGAATTGCCATAAGATGTAGCAATCGCGTTGGAGCTGCTCAGCGGGCTCTCCTTATGGTTTATCAATACTTCGGCGTGAAC
>JANONA010000402.1:0-4808 GCA_031420575.1 Nitrospirota bacterium
CGGCTGTTGCTCGGAACGGTGATCGACAGGGGCGCGCGTTCGTCCAGGAGCCGCCCCTGTTCCCAGGAAAGCTTCGCTTTAAGCGCCGGCAAGACATTTAATCCGCTCAGGCCCTGAGCGCCGCGAATGTTTCCGAGCCAGGGAAGAAGCCATTCTCCGGGATTGGAAAAAAGATGTTCATCGGAAAGGTCCGGCCAGGCTTCTTCAGGGAAGGCCCGCTTCATAAGACCCGCCCTTGCCTGGAGCTGTTTTGCTTCCTTGCTGAAGGAGATGACACCGGGAGTCGTCCTGATCACGTCACACAGAATGGGCGCCGCCTCTTCGTCTGTCGGTGTGAAAGGCTTTTTTGAAAGGAGCACGGCATCTAATCGTTCTTCAATGGCCGCGGCGATCCTGTTCTCCTTTTTATCCCACTCAACCCTTCTGATGGTCTCGATGCGCGCCGCGCATTCACCGCGGATGAGCTCGTCCGTGACCGGCGCGGCGATATGGATAAAGCCTTCCGACTTTTCTCCGGCATCGACCGTGACGGCGATGAGGTAGAGATTGTTAACGAGGTGGCTGTCTATGGACAAACGCACGCCCCTTCCCTGGGCCAGGACATAACCCCGGCCGCCTTCTTCGCGCCGTTTGCAGACGCGATCCGGAAAGGCACAGAGCAGGAGCCGTGATATCATATCGGGATCGCTGGAATCATTCATGGCGCCGTCCTTCGCCCCGGACATCAGACGGAGAAGCTGTTGTGAGGTCCGCTCCACTGCCCGGAGCGCCGGGGGATCCATAGCGCTGTCGGTTTCATGCCCCTTTCGTTGTTTCCGCAGAGCATCAACCCGTTCTGAAACATCCGGTTCCCTGTAAATGCGGTCCGCTGCGCCGTGCCGGAAAAGGTCCCGCTCCGTAAGGATGGCGGCAAGGTCCGCGCCGAGACGCACACAGCCCAATTCCCGCGCCCTCATCATGAGGCGGGAGAGACGGGGATGGAGCGGCAGGCGGGCCATTGCCCTGCCGGTGAACGTGATTGAGCCCGAAGAATCGAGCGCTCCAAGGTTCTTCAGCAGGAGCAGGCCCGCGTCCCAGGCCGCACCAGGCGGCGCATCGAGCCATGAGAGCGTCCGCGGGTCTTTCACGCCCCAGGCCGCGAGTTCGAGCGCCAGGGGCGAAAGATCGGATACGAGGATCTCGGGTTGCGTAAAGGGCTGCATGCCCTGAAAGTCCTGTTTGCCGTAGAGACGATAACACGCGCCCGGTCCGAGCCGTCCTGCCCTGCCCTTCCGCTGTTCCGCCGAGGCTTTCGAAACAGGGACGGTCACGAGACGGTTCATGCCAATGGACGCATCATACCGGAGCATGCGCGTCAGGCCGCTGTCGATCACCACATGAACGCCCTCGATGGTAAGGCTCGTCTCCGCAATGTTCGTGGCGAGCACGATCTTCCGGTGGTCCTTTGACGGCAGAATGGCGCGCTCCTGTTCCTCGAACGGCAGGTCGCCATAAAGCGGGTGCAGGGCGATGCGGTCTTCGTTCAGGTTCAGTGATTCGCGAAGCCGGCTGTCACAGGCGCGGATCTCGCCGGACCCGGGAAGGAACACGAGGATGTCGCCAAAGGTCTCTTTCAGAGCGGTCTTGACAGCGCCGGCGATACGCGGTGTAAGCGGTCCCGTGCCGGCCCCGAAATAACGTTCCTCTACCGGGAAGGCCTTTCCGGTAGACGCGATTATCGGCGCGTTGCCGAGCAGCGATGCAATGGGGCCGCACTCCATGGTAGCGGACATGACTAAGAGCTTCAAGTCTTCGCGAAGTTGTTTTCTGATATCGAGGCAGAGAGCGAGAGCCAGATCGGCATGGATGCTCCGCTCATGGAATTCGTCGAAGATGACCATGGCCGTGCCCTCGAGTCCTGGATCGGATTGGATGCGTCGGGTAAGGATGCCCTCGGTAACGACCTCGATGCGCGTCTTCGCGGAACTCTTCGAATCAAAGCGGATGGCATAGCCGACTGTTTCTCCCACCTGCTCGCCGAGCGATTTCGCCATCCAGCGCGCGGCCGAGACCGCGGCGATCCTCCTCGGTTCGAGCATGATGATGCGGCCCTTTTCAAGCAGCGGTATATCGAGCAAGGAGATCGGGACCCGGGTGGTTTTTCCCGCGCCTGGCGGCGCATGCAGAACGACCGCGGGGTTGCCTTGCACCGCCTCCTTGAGCTTCGGCAGGATATTGTCGATGGGATAGGAAGTCACGGACTCGCTTCTTGACCTTCTGTAATAGCGGCAATAAGACAGGGGAAGATTCAAACATACCGCATTAGCCCCATCCCCCTCTCAATCTCCCCCTTGAAGGGGGAGAGGTTATTGAGTTTCCTCCCCCGCAGGGGCGGGCCGGGAACCATGCTCGCGCTGTTCCGCGGTAATCGCACGGGCGCAGCCGATTGCGCAGGTGTGCTTCCGCTTCTTGGCGGCCAGGAGCGCTCGGTCCGCGGACAGAACAAGGTCTTTGGCATTCCTCCCGTCGTGCGGGTACGAGGCAATACCGATCGTGACCGTCAGCACGTGCTCGTTGCCGGAGATCCTCGTAAAGTCCTCTTCGAGCTCCCGCTTGATCCGGCCGGCGAACAGGTTGTAGGCCCTGGCAAGCGTGGTCTCGGGCAGAACGATCACGAACTCGTCGCCGCCATACCGTGCCGCAATGTCGGTGCTGCGGACGGCTTTCTTGATCGCCTCTCCGAGCGAGGACAGCGCCTGATCGCCGGCCTGGTGGCCATGGGTGTCGTTGAACTTCTTGAAGTCGTTCACATCCACGAGGGCGAGCGAGAACTCCCTGCCGTGCCGCTCCGCCCGCTGGAGCTCCCGGCTCAGGAGGTCTTCAAAGCAATGCCGGTTGAACAGTCCCGTGAGGCAGTCGGTAATGGCCTGCTGTCTGATCGTCGAATGGGCCAGCGCGTTGTGAATCGCGATCGAGGCAAAGGACGCGAGGATCTCGAGAGTCTGGAGGTCTTCGGGGTCGAATTTCCTCGACGTGAAGTCATCGACGTAGAGAATACCAACGAGCTCGTTGGAATAGATGAGCGGTACGCAGACGAGGGACTTGATCCCTTCCCGCACCGCAACCGGGTTGGTGAAAAAGGCTTTGTTCGTGGTGTCGTTGATGATGGTCGCGGTCGGGGACTTGATGATCCGATCAGTAAGCCCGCCCCGCCTCACTTTCCATTCGCGGTTGGCGATGAAGCTCCGGGAGAACCCCCGGTGCGCGTGGATGCGCATGGTCCCGGTCTTCGGCGCGTAGAGGGCAACGCTGCCCGCTCTGGTCTTCGTGATCTCCATCGCCTTCTTCAGGATGGTCAAGAGCGCTTTATCGAGATCTAAGTGCGAAACCACGGTCCTGGCGATCTCCACGATATCAAGCAGTCTCTTCTGTTCCTTCAAAGCCGCCATGATTGTTTCTCTGCTCTACCGTCGTGCGAGACACGTTCAAAACAGGGAGCTATACGATGGATATTCAGAATATTCGTATGTTCATATCACAGAATCAGGAGATTGTCAATCAATCTTATGCGTCCGAGGCGGACGGCAACCAACAGCGCCATTCTGTCTTTTGCCGAGGGGAGGGGCGCGAGGGTCTCGTGATCAGCGACCTCGATGTAGTCGATTTCGATGCTCTTCTCTTCCCGCAAGACGGTTTGGATCGTGTTCTTCAGTGTCTCAGGTGCCCTGGTCCGGGTCCTGGCCAGTTGCTCCGCCGCGGACAGGGCGCGATAGATCACCGCGGCAGCGCGCCGCTCATCAGCGCTCAGATAGCTGTTCCGCGAGCTCATGGCAAGGCCGTCCTGCTCGCGCACCGTGGGGAGGACCTCGATCGCCACATCCAGGTACAGGCTTTTGACCATCCGCCTGATGACCGCGCACTGCTGATAGTCCTTCTGGCCGAAGAATGCCTTGTGCGGCTTCACGATATGAAAGAGCTTTGCCACGACCGTGGCCACGCCGCGGAAATGTCCCGGCCTGACCGCGCCTTCCAGAATATCGGAGATCCCCTCCACGGTGATGAAGACGGACGGCTTTTCAGGATACATCCCGGCGGTTGTGGGCATAAACAGGATATCAACGTCCGCGGATTCGCATTTTTTTCGGTCTCCTTCCTCATCGCGGGGATAGCGGTCGAAGTCCTCCAGCGGCCCGAACTGGGTGGGATTCACGAAGATGCTGACGATTACGACATCGCACTCCTGCCGCGCGCGACGCATAAGCGAAAGGTGGCCTTCGTGCAGAAATCCCATGGTAGGCACAAAGCCGATGGTCTTGTCTTCTCCGCGGAGGGAGTCGGCAAGGGACTGCATTTCAGAGATGGTTGTGATGGTTTTCATAGCATACCTGCGCCGGCGAAGAATCGGGCGCCCTCGGATCGTCGATCATTTCAATATACTTTTCCTCTTCACGGCTCAATTTGAGAAAGTCCGACACCGAGCCGACTTTCCAACCTTGTTTCCCAAGTTTTTTGATCTCCTCTTTTTTCATGGCTATCACTTCTCACCGTGGAAAGCAGCGCTCATAAAGTATTTTGAGATAGGCCTTCGCGGTCTGACGGTACTCAACTCGGACCCTATTAATAAACCGCGTAACTACTCAGGTCGGTTACTTCGCTTCGTCGCAAGGAGCGCCGGGAATATCGATTTCCCCGTCATCATCAGCGGTCGCGGCGCTTTCGCTTCGCCCGCGCCGTCTGGATGTTCTGATAACCGACAATGGAAAGGGCAATCGCGCTCTTATTGCGCCGGCGTTCAGCAACCGACCTGAGTAGTTACATGAAACGGGGAA
>JANONA010000403.1:0-2081 GCA_031420575.1 Nitrospirota bacterium
ACTTCCTCATAGGTGGGATTCGCTTTCTGCCCGCCGGTATAGCCGGAGCTCACCTCTTTGACGCCGTCGAGCTTCTCAAAGGGCGGTTCCATGCACCAGAAGCAGCCACCCGCGAAAGTGGCCTTTTCAAAATTTTGCATACTGCCTGCCCCCCCTGCTCCGACCATGAGCGGCAGGATGAACAGAGCTCCTATGAATATTTTCAGCAGCATGACGGCGCCCTCTCTTTCCGCTTTTATTATACACCCTTACCCATTCCGAAGCGGTCGCTGCCTCGAATCCTGATGACTTTGTCATATCTTAGATGATGTTGATCAACGCGAAGGGTCTCAGCAGCATGGACCGCCTCCCGTTGGTTCGGCTCTGTCGGCTGACGCGGCTGTTCCGCAGTCCTTGAACGGGCCGAAGTGACGGTCAAAGGTCCCGATGAGCTCGAAATGGTCCCGGAGCCGCGTGCGGGACAGCATGAGGGCCGTATTGCCGCAGACCCGCTCGGGCCGGTCTTTTTCAAAACAATGAGCGTTGTCGAGCTCGAACGTGTGGGGAGACTCGGCTATGCCCCCCCGGTAGACGGCAACGTGGCCGAAGTCCTCGCAGGCGTCTTCGAGGCCCGTGATCTTCCAAAGTCGGTAGGTTATTGAAGAAAACCGGATGTTACCGACGCGGTCGCGGATTTCCTCGTTCGAAATATCGATCCTGCGCCGGGACATAACGCGTGGGTCGGCGAATCCCGTCTTTCCGGCTATGCGAACGAAATCCTTTTCGTACAGCGCTCCGCCCAGGCATTCTCCGTGGAGCACGGGGTCCTTTTTCAATGCCTCCGGTATCCTCCGATCCGCATAGATGTCGGAGAAATAAAACTCTCCGCCGGGTTTCAGCATTTCATAGATCCGCCTGATGATGGTTTCCTTGTCTTCAACGAGATTGATCACGCAGTTGGAGATTACGAGGTCGAGGGCTCCGGCGGGGAAATGCCGTTTCGCATGCTCGATGTCGTCGAAGATAAACCTGCAGTTGGGCTCCGCGTATCCGAACCGCTTTGTCTGCGCATCGAGATATTTTTCCGCCACGCGGATTTGCGCTTCGGTCATGTCGATGCCGTACACGAAGCCTTTATCGCCCACGAGCTTCGACATGATATAGCTGTCCCTGCCGGTGCCGCACCCGAGGTCGAGGACCTTCAGGCCTTCCAGAACGAGGGGGATGGGAGATCCGCAGCCATAGTAGCGCTCCTTGATCTCGTCGGCGATGTACGGAAGGGCCGCGCGCACATGTTCCGGCATGGAATCCGGCGTGCAGCAGGCTGTTGTCTTGAGATCGGCGGTGGTTTTGACCACGTCGCCGTAATAGCGCCGGACGTTCCGCTTCACATCGAATTCGTCCTCTTCGTTCATCAGCGCTCCCTGGCAACTGCTCCCTCGGTTCACGGTGCACGCATAGCAGTGCTCATCGCAGGTGATCTCGGGCGCAAAATCGCTGAAATCGAGCTCCCAGAATTTTGATTGTTCGTACCCCTTGATCCTGATTCCCAAGGCGAGGTTGAAATCGCAGTCATAGACATTACCCAGGTAATCCACGGAAATGAGCCGCCGGCACATAACCCGTCTCAGAGTTTCGGGGTTAAAATTATCGAATAATTCCTTCATATACTCGTCAAGTTTACCCAGGCGTACCAGGTCCTGTTTAAACCGTTTGATCGGCGTATTGACGATGGTCAGGAGATTGTTAAAACTGATCCCGTAACTATCTCTTAGCGCCTGCTTGTATTCACCTTCGAGTTTAGTCTGTTCCGGCGGAAGATAATCGCCTACGGCATTATAGACAAGATCGAGCTTCAGTCCGCCTGCTCCGTATCCCCTGTTGTTGAGTCGCTTCAGCACGTCAATGCTTGTGCGGAATACACCCTTGCCCCGCTGCGCGTCGGTCTGGTCCTCAAAGGCGCTTGGGAGCGATGCAATCAGTCTGACCTCGTGCTTCCGGTAGAGCTCGGCATAGTGCGCGTACTCGGGCAGATCGAGCACAGTGAGGCTTGTCCTGACCGTGACCTTTTTACCCCGGCGCGTGAGCGTTTCAATGAACAG
>JANONA010000404.1:0-3127 GCA_031420575.1 Nitrospirota bacterium
CTTCACGAGCTCGAGCGCAACGCCTTTGCCGATGACCCGTTCGCCCATGACCAGGACATTGGCGTCGTTGTGCAGCCGGCTCATCCGGGCCGTAAAATGGTCATGGCAGAGCGCGGCGCGCACTTTCGGATACCGGTTGGCTACGATCGACATGCCGATGCCGGTGCCGCAGATCAGAATGCCGCGGTCAACGATCCCGAGCGAGACGGCCTCGGAGACTTTCCTGCCGTAATCAGGATAATCGACAGAGTCCCTGCCTGCAACACCGTAGTCAGCGACCTCGATATCCTTGATCGTCTTGAGGAATTTGAGGACTTCTTCCTTCAGTTCAAAGCCGCCGTGGTCCGCGCCGATCGCCAGTTTCATGAAAAACCCGCCTTTCCGTAGAGGCTGATATTAACATCTCGGATGTTTTAGTGTCAAGGAAAATACCCGTAATGTTAAAACAGTAAAAACAGACCACGGGCAGACCGACTATCGGCCTGCCCGCGATGCGATCGTGAATAGAGAATGTGTTTGCCGGGACTCACCCGCGAAGAGCTTCGAAACCCAACGAGTTCAATATCATCGCATAAGATGCGGCCCCAGGTCGCAACCTATGTCAAGAATCGAGAAGCGACCCCTATGTCTTTTCGGGTGTCGAGCCGCTGGTTAGGATCGACTATGTTAAGCCAGCACGGATCGGGTCCAGAGTGTCTCCGGTGCTATATCGATATTTCCCGGCCAAACGACAGTGCCATATTGGACAGACGCCTTGAAGAATAGCGGAGAGTTGAGGAGTTTGACAAAGGGCTTTTTATCGAAAAAAGGCTTCATGTCGAATAGACGCTTTTCTCCGTTCTCAAAAACGAGCTCCAAGGTGTAGTCGTCACGAGTTTTTACACTGATGACATCAAGTAGTGCTTCCATAATATTCTCCTTTACTATATGCTCCGCGTACAGGTCGATTTCCTCTGCACGCCAAGCCGCGAAGGCAAGCGCTTCATGCCGGTCTTTAAGCCACCTTAAATGTCTTGCCGATTTGAATAAACTTCTCAACGTTGTCTTCTCGTAATTTCTTTCTAATCTCGTCAAAACGAGCGATGTCGTCGGGTGTATACAGCCGCTCTCCGCAATGGAGGCATACTTCGGCCTTCACCCGGACAAGCGCGGTATTGCTCCCTCCCATCAAAACTTTCGCGACTTCTTTTTCAATCAATTCACCGCCGCACACAGGACATTTATCAAAGAGTCTCATGGTTTCCTCCGCTGCTTCCAATCTATCCACCGATCAGGATCAGGCCGGTACACGGTAATCAGAACAGATGCTTTTGTTTCAATGTTATACGCCCACACACTATGGATGGGCTCGCCATTTTTATTTCTGCCGTATACCAGGCAACTCGGATATGGCTTATCATCGGGATACTGTTCGATAATCTCACCTTCCCTGACGGAAGCATAGATTTCATCGAACGTTAAACTATCATTATATGCCTCTTCATCGGCATGCTCGGATACCCGATATTTTTTGGCATTGATACTTTCGTTTATATCAAGTAATGGTATCATCATTCGGCACACAGACCTGCTTTGTATGAAGCAGTTTATTACAATTCTCTTGAGCCTCTTGCAAAAGTCTAAAATACACTAAGCTGTCATTTCGACCAACGGGAGAAATCTTTGTTTTTATTACAGTGAAAGATTCCTCTCTTCGTTCGGAATGACACGAAAAGGGATTTTTGCAAGAGGCTCCGCTGATCAGGCTTTTCTGAACGTATCTTTACAGAAAGAATCCGGTTGAACCGAGCCGGAGTATGCCGCACGGCTATGGTATTTTATATGTTTGGTCTTGCTGTATTTATGATCGAGTTGCGCGTCGTGTGAGGGGCGTGCTGACTGCCGCGGGATATGACTCATTGATAAAACGGCGATTCCGGAATGCTCCGCAAGCCCCTTACGTATACGACTATACAGGAAACCGGGTGTGTTGACAATAGGATATTGTTTCGGAAAACGGGTCTGTTGGAGGACACTGGTGTGGGCGTTCCCTGATGCTGCATTGCAGATCGACTTCCTCCTAGAAGCAACGCAACGTCGTATCAATTTCAAGGAACAAGACTTGACCTTATAGGTTCTTCGGAAAACGAGAACCTTATGGAATGATCTGAAAATGCGGTGTGTGCTTCGGCCGGTAGATGGAAAAATCAGTTCGATCGAGGGTGAAGATAGTCTTCACTTTATGTACTTCGGAAAGCGCAACAAGAGAAGCATCCGCAAAATCCATCGGCAGATCGGCGTACTTTTCCATCAGTTCACGCATGCGGAACCACCGATCCTCGGGAATATTGTCGATGCGTAAGCCGCCGGAAAGGATAAAATCCCAAAGTTCCACACTGCCTTTCCTCCATGAACCGAGCAGATAAAAAGCCTCCGTGAGCACAGCCCACGTGGTTGCCGGAGGCCCCTGGAGCGTCTTCATCGCCGCATTGCATTCCTCATGCTGCTCTTCCGAATCATCAAACAGAGCCACAATTGGGCCGGTATCTATAACGACCATCTTTTGCGCATCCCCTCGAATTTCTCTTTCAGTATTTCCTTCCCCTTGGCCACCCGTTGACCGTGGCCGCTACCGCCGCTCTTATGAATTGCCTGATAAATTTCCCACGGCGTCCGCTGTTTTTGCTCCACGAGCTTCGCGCAATACTCACGGATGGATTCACGCACCAATTCCGACTTGGTGACCCCTGCGCATTCGGCGGCCTTTTTCAGCAAATCCTCGGTTTCCTTATCAAGACGCGTACTGGACGGCATGGCCCACCTCCTGTCCTACATTATGTAGGACAATTTGCCGCATGTCAACTGATTTTTTCCGGGCAGATGATAGTCAAGAGTTTCATGCAAAAACCATCGGCAAATAAATTTCCTCTGAACGCCACGCCGCATAGTATAGCGCTTCGCTAATGTCTTCCTCTTCCAGGTAGGGATATGCCTTCAGTACCCTGCCATCATGATAAGTACTCGTAGCCGATCATGCTCAGGACCGCAATGGCCGCGGTCTCGGTGCGCAGAATGTTCGGCCCGAGGCTCACGGCATGGAAACCCTTTTCCCGCGCCATTGACGCTTCGGCAGAGGAGAACCCGCCTT
>JANONA010000405.1:0-4072 GCA_031420575.1 Nitrospirota bacterium
ACGGTCCGGGGCGGCATGGGCGGGGTGGAGACCATACAGAAGTTGCGGGAGCTCGATCCCGAAGTGAAGTCAATCGTATCGAGCGGCTATTCGGATAATGCCGCGACGGCGGAATATCAGAAGATCGGGTTCAGGTCGTTCCTGAAGAAGCCATATAATATCGAGGAACTGCGCGACACGCTGAATGCCTTGCTGACGTGACGGCCGCGGCGCCTTTCGATGTGATTCTAGCGCTTCATAAGCGTCGCGAGGGCAAGAAAGGACCGGTGAAATGATAAAAGAAGTAGTGGGATCGAAAACCTAAGTACTCCGTACCTTGTACTCCGTACTGTATTTTAAACCATTGCCGGTTCGCGGAGCTTGACCGATACCACGCGCGAGCAGCCCGGCTCTTCCATGGTGATGCCGTAGAGCGCGTCCGCCATCTCCATGGTCCGCTTGTTGTGCGTGATGGCGATGAACTGGGAGCGGTTGCTCATCTCGCGGACGAGGCGGGTGAAGCGCGTCACGTTCGCATCGTCGAGCGGCGCGTCGACCTCGTCGAGCATGCAGAAGGGGCTCGGCTTGACTAAGAAGGCCGCGAAGAGCAGGGCAATGGCCGTCAGTGCCCGTTCGCCGCCCGAGAGCAGAGTGATGCTCTGGAATTTCTTGCCTTTGGGCTGGGCGATGATCTCTATGCCCGACTCGAGGATGTTCGATTCGTCGAGGAGCACGAGCTCGGCCCTGCCTCCCTCGAACAGGAGGGCAAAGACCTCCTTGAATTTTTCCTGAATTGCGTTGAAGGCCTCGATGAAGAGCTCCTTCGTTTCGCCGTCGAGCTTGGCGATGGTGGCCTTGAGGTTGTTGATGGACTCATTGATATCGTTCTGCTGCGAGCTCAGGAGGTCGTACCGCTCCTTCAACTCGTTGTATTCCTGGAGCGCGTCCACGTTGACGGGACCCATCTGCTCGATCTTCTGTCGCAGTTCCCCGACCTGTGCTTTTGCCTCTTCCAGATTGAGCTCGAACTGTCCGAGTTCCTGGACCACGAGCTCGAGCTCGGTGTGATAGGCGTTCCAGATGGTGTCTTTCAGGTGCTCGATCTTCATGCGCAGCTCGGTGCGTTTGACTTCATTGGCGGAAAGCCGTTTCCGCGCGTCCTCGATGTCGTGGCGCGCCTGCCGCGCCTGTTCCTCGGCGGTCTGGAGCGCCCGTGTCTTGACCGTGTGCGCTTCCTGCTTGGAGACGAGGACCCGGCGTTCCGCTTCGAGGATTCCGATATGTCCCTTGATCTCGGTCTCGGCGTCCGTGATGGCTGATTCGAGCTCGGCGAGCTTCGCGGCGAGGTCCGTGAGCTCGGCCTCGCGCTTCGCAAGCCGCCCGGTCAGTTCCGTTTCCGTTCGCACAAGAGTCGCGATGTTCCCGGCGGCCGCGGCCTGCTTTTCCTGGAGCGCGGCGAGCTCCATTTTAAGCTCGGTGATCGCGGAGCGCGCGGCGTCGAGCCCTTCTTTCTTGTGAGAAAGTTCGGCCTGGATCGCTTCGCTGTTCGCTTGGGCGCTTGAATGGCCCGCCTCCAGGCCGCGGAGCGCTTCCGTTGACTGCTCAAAGCCGCTGTTCAGTTCCTGCCGCATTGATGCGCGTCCCGCTGCCTCGCTCTCGAGCGTCCCGGCGCGTTCCGTTGCGCGACCGATGTCGTCCCTGATGCTCGTGCTGTCCTTCTCGCTATTGACGAACTCGAGCTCCATACGGTGGATCTGCTGAGAAAGCTCAGCCTCGATCCTGGTATCCGAGGTGATCGAGGCCTCGACGGAGAGTAGTTCCGCTTCGAGCGCCGCGACCTGGGCTCTGAGTTCGGCCAGTTCATTCTCCAGGTCCTTGATCTCCCGGCGTTTGGTGAGCAGGCCCGTGCCGGTCGCCTCGACCGTGCCGCCGGTGACCGCGCCCCAGGGGTCCACTATTTCGCCGGAAAGGGTGACGACGGTCTTGTTGAAGCCGTTCTCCCGCCACAAAGAGAGGGCGGTGTCCATGGTGTCCACGACCACCACATCGCCCAGCAGATACCGGGCCACGCTGCTGTAGCTGTCCTTGTAGCGCACGATGTTCAAGGCCGAGCCGATGACGCCGGCATGGCCGTTCTTCACGAAAGGTTCCGACTTGACCTCGCGGGTTGTTTTGGGCACGAAGGTGCTCCGTCCGCCGCTTTTCGTCTTGAGGAAGTCGATGGCTTTGAGCGAATCGGCCTGGGAGTCTACCACAACGTACTGGAGCCGGTCGCCGAGCACGGCCTCGATCGCTACCTCATACTTCGGTTCGGTCTCGAGCATGTCCGCCACGAGCCCGTGGATGGTCCCGAGGCGCTCTTCCGAGGAAGCCTCCTTGCGCGCGGACATGACGGTTCGTACGCCCTTCTGGTAACCTTCGAGGCTTTGTTCCAGTTCGAGCAGGGAGCGGAGACGCGCGTCCTGGCCCGCGAGCCTGTTTTTGCGTTCATTCAGTCCGGTTTCGAGGGTTTTCTTTTTCGCAAGCGCGGGCGGAAGCCGGTCGGCCACGTCCATCCGTTCTTCCTGGGCCGCGTTCTTCCGGTCAGACAGCTCCAGTATCTCTCTCTCTTTCCCGGCAACGCGGGTGGTAAGCTCCGTGAGTCGCTGATTCAGCTCCCTCTTTTCCGACAGATCGCGCGCGTCCTGTTCGTCTATCTGCGAGAGCCGCGACTGGAGGTTCGTTATCCTGGATTTTTCCGTGGCCGAGGCCGTCATGGCGTTCAGGATCCCGGCCCTGATCTCGTCGAGCGAAAGCTCCTGCTCCCTGAGCGCCTGGGAGAGGGATTCCAGGTTCCCGGTCCTGTCGGTCAGGACGGCGTTCTTCTCGTTGATGGATGTCGCCAGCGCCCCGAACTCTTCTTCGTGCCGCATCTTCTGCCCGGCCACCCGGGCGGTTTCCTGCTTCAGATACTCCCGGTCAGCGAGGTCGCGATCGCGCTGCCCGGTGTGCGACGCGATCCGGCTTTTTGACATCTCCACGCGATGCTCGGCGCGGCTGAGCGCGGTCTCGGTCTCGTGGAGCTTGTGTTGGAGCGTTGAAAGTTCATGCTCCGCGGACAGGGCCTCGGCCCGGGTTTCCTCGATCACGGACTCGAGCGTGCCGAGGGAAGCGTGCAGCGCCGTTACTTCATCTTCCAGTTTTCTGAATTCCTCCGATGATGCGGTCCAGTTGGTCCCGAGGTTCGAGTAATCAACGGAGGCCAGCCGGAAATCGAGGTCCTTCATCTCCGCGCGGAGCTTCTGATAACGCTCGGCTTTTCTGGCCTGACGGTCGAGGGAGTTGACCTGACGCTTGACCTCGGTGATGATGTCGTTCACCCGGAGCTGGTTCTGATGGGTGGATTCGAGCTTGGAGAGCGCCTCCTGGCGGCGTACCTTATATTTCATCACGCCGGCCACTTCCTCGAACAGGAATCTGCGGTCCTGGGGCTTGGAGGAGAGGATCTGGTCCACTTTGTCCTGCTCGATGATGGCGTGTATCCTGGCGCCGACGCCGGCGTCCATCATGAGGTCGCGGATGTCCTTGAGGCGGCAGGGGATCTTGTTGATGAGGTATTCGCTTTCGCCGGAGCGGTAGAGGCGGCGGGTGATCTCGATTTCCTGATAAAGACCGAACTCCGAAGAGGCAAGATCGCCGGCAACGTTCGTAAGTCTGAGAGTAACCTCGGCCAGGCCCAGAGGTTTGCGGCTCTCGCTTCCGTTAAAGATCACATCTTCCATCTTGTCGCCGCGGAGATGCCTGGCGCTTTGTTCGCCGAGCACCCAGCGGATGGCATCGGAGATGTTGCTCTTGCCGCAGCCGTTCGGGCCGACCACGGCAGTGACGCCGGGCTGGAAGGTGATAATGGTCTTGTCTGAGAAGGATTTAAAACCGATCATTTCAAGGGTTTTAAGCTGCATAGGTCTCCATACTGGGGAAAGTTCAGAGTTCAAAGTTCAAAGTTCAAAGTTCAAAGTTCAAAGTTCAAAGTTCAAAGTTCAAAGTTCAAAGTTAAAAGTTGAAAGTTGAAAGTTCAAAGTTGAAAGTTGAAATTTAGGATTTTTTAATGGGT
>JANONA010000406.1:0-1502 GCA_031420575.1 Nitrospirota bacterium
CATGTCGATATCGAGGTACTGGCGATGCTGCACGCTCTTTTTGACAGGCTCGGCATTACCGGCCTGAGCCTTCAGATCAATTCCCTTGGCGACAACGAGTGCAGGGGCGCATACCGGGACGCGCTCAAAAAGTATTTGACGACAAAGCTCCCGGACTTGTGCGCGGACTGCCGACGGCGGTACGAGACCAACCCTCTCCGCGTCCTGGATTGCAAGGTGGATGCGGACAAGTTCACGGACTCGCCGGTGATGCTCGATTATCTCTGCGGTCCGTGCAAAGCGCATTTTGAGACCGTGGAAAAGGGGCTTCAAAAGCTCTGCGTCCCTTTTGAAGTCAACAAACGCTTAGTGCGCGGACTCGACTATTATACCCGCACCACCTTCGAGCTGGTAATGGGGCATATGGGCGCGCAGAATACGGTTGCGGCGGGCGGCAGATATGATGGTCTTGTTCACGAGCTCGGCGGTCCGGCAACGCCGGGGATCGGTTTTGCGCTCGGCGTCGAGCGGGCGATATCGCTCATGGATACCAAAGGCGTAGTGTTTCCCCGTCCCGCGGTGTTCATTGCCGCTCTGGGACCCGAAGCGGTGGCGCTGGCGCTTCCGCTTGTCCATCACCTCAAATCTTCCGGCATTCCGGTTGATACGGATTATATGGGCGCGAGTCTCAAGAGCCAGATGAAAAAAGCGGACAAATCCGGCGCCCCGTATACCCTGATCATCGGCGAACAGGAGATGAAGACCGGCAATGCAATCCTCCGCAATATGCTGACCAAGGAACAGGCGGAGCTCTCGCTTGCGAATATTGAAGAGGAACTGAAGAAAAGAACGGCGCCGGCATCATGAGAGTGGGCGTTCTTTCCGATACCCATGTTCCGGCCATCGTAAAAGCCTTGCCGCCGGTGATCTTCGAGCTCTTTCAAGGCGTTGACCTCATCCTCCACGCCGGCGATCTTGTCGAGACGTCCGTGCTGGATGAACTCAGGACTATCGCCCCTGTTGAAGCAGTCGCCGGGAATATGGACGACGCCGGGGTCCATCTGAAGCTTCCCGCTAAAAAGATTATTTTCCTCGGCAAATACAAAGTCGGACTTATTCACGGTAAATACAAGATAGAGCTTCAGCGGGAAATGATCCGGAAAGAGTTCAACGACATTGACCTGATCGTCTATGGACATTCGCACGTTCCCTTCTGGGGGAAGGTGGACGGCGTTTATTTTCTGAATCCGGGAAGCCCGACCGATAAACGGCATGCGCCCTACAATTCCGTTGCTCTCCTTGAGGTCGGGGAAGAACTGAAAGCGGAGATAATCAGGATATCCTGAAGATGCCGGGGCTGCTCGTTGCTGAAAATTGTTTTCAGTTGCAAAGGCGGGTTAAGTGTGATATTTTTTAATCACTATGGCGATGGAAAAAATTAAATTCGGGACCTCGGGCTGGCGCGGCGTGATCGCCGATGATTTTACCATGAGCAGGGTGCGCGCGGTCACCCAGGCTATCGC
>JANONA010000407.1:0-2842 GCA_031420575.1 Nitrospirota bacterium
CCCACCCGGCGGGACCATGCCAGGAGACCGGGCTGACCGCGCTCTACCCGCGGTTGTACCATTACCTTTACTTTCCGGACTACAACCGGGTCGTCCTCGACGAGATCGCGAGAGAACGCGGAAGCACCGCAGATCGTCTGCTGTCGTGCCTGGCGGACCATTTCGGGAACATCGGCAACCGGCTCCGCTTCGCCCTGACACCGCAGACGCATGGACAACACTATCGGAACGTGTGGGACGAGATGGCCGAGTGGCGCGTCAAACGCTGGCAGGAGCAGTTCACGCAGACGGGGTTCATGATCGACGACATCCGCGGATACCGATACCACCACCTTCTGGAGATCACCCCCAGCTCCGCCTGGAACGCCTCACTGTACGCCCGGGCCGCGAAGCGCATTCACGCGGCGCTCGACCGGCGAATGTTCGATCCCTCCTGCGCCTCTGAGATCATAATCGTCGCGAAGAAGGAGACGCCATGACGGGGGGCAAGCTCAAAGGGCTCTTCGTCACCCACGACACGAGCAACTACGGCGCGTCACAGAGCCTACAACTTCTTCTCCGGAATTATGACGGTGTGGAGGCGGACCTCATCGTCCAGAAGAACTTTCTCGGAACGCACGACCACGGGGACCTGCGGAAGAGGTTCGGCAGCCACGTGAACAGGGTATGGGAGGTCTACCTGCCCTTCGACACCTGCTATCAGTACGGCCGCAAGGATGCGGTGTTCACGATCCTTATCAAGCTGTATAACCGCATCTTCGGCAACTGCGGCAGGAAACAGGTCGAGAACATCATCGCGGCCGGCGGATATGATTTTATCCATCTGAACTCGCTGGTTCTGCACTCCCTTGTGAACGACCGGCACCCCTATGTTTTACACATGCGGGATGTCTATGACGGAAGCAATCCTGCCGCCGTCGAAAACCTGAAAAGGGCGCGGGGTGTCATTTTCATCGATGAAGCGACCCGGGAGCCTTTCCGGGACGTTTCGCTCAGAAAAAGCCTGGTCCTGAACAACCCCTTCGACATGTCCCGCGTCGCCGAGTTCTCTGGCTATCGCCCCGCACTGCCGGGTCTCGACGTTGGACATCATACGGTCTTCAGCGCGATCGGCGTCGCGAATGACAAAAAGGGCTCGGGATTCATCATCAGCACGTTCCTGAAACTCAAGGACCAGAATGCCCGATTGCTGATCGTCGGAGGCCGTGAGCAGCCCGCGCTTGCCGCATACCGGAAGCTCGCCGAGGCCGACCCGCGAGTCATCTTCTGGGGCGAGGAACCGGACATCATGAAGGTCTACGCCATCACCGATTACGTGCTGCGCGGTGAGGAGTTCCCCTGTATTGGCCGTACGGTGTACGAAGGGCTCTACGCGGGATGCAGGGTGATCATACCCGGAAGCGACGACAGCCCTCCACCCCTGTTCGAGTACGATACGTTCCGGGACGCGATCTTCATGTATGCACCGAGAAACGACAACGCACTGCGCGGTCTTTTTAACCGCCTGGCGGGTGAAAAAATCCGTGAGCGGAAGCTCCGGTCCAACGTGGACGCCTATGTCCGGAGCTTCCACGAGTTCGTTTCTTCACTGGGCGGCGCTTAAGCGCCTATTCCTGACAGGAGTTTTCTCATTATGGGTCAATATCCGAAGCTCTCAATTATCACCCCGTCGTACAACCAGGGGCATTTCATCGAACGGACCATTCGAAGTGTTCTCGATCAGGGGTATCCAAACCTGGAATACCTGGTGATCGACGGCGGGTCCACCGACGGGACGCTGGACATTCTGAAGAAGGATGAGGACCGATTGACCTGGATATCGGAAAAGGACCGGGGACAGGCGGATGCCATCAACAAGGGCATTTCCCGTTCGACCGGCGACATCATCGCCTACCTTAACTCCGATGACGTCTACGAGCCGAACGCTCTCAAGCGGGTGGCGGAGCACTTCTCCGCCCATCCCGAAGCCATGTGGCTGACGGGGCAGTGCAGGATCATCGACGAGAAGGACCGGGAGATACGCCGCCCGATCACCGCGTACAAGAACTTCCTGCTACGGCACTACAGTTATCCGCTTCTTCTGGTGACGAATCCCGTGAGCCAGCCGGCGACCTTCTGGAGGCGGGACGTGGTGGAGGAATTCGGCCTCTTTGACGAGAACGAACACCTGGTGATGGATTATGATTACTGGTTGAGGATCGGAAAGAAATATCCCCTGGCGAGGCTGGATGAGTATCTGGCGGCATTCAGGGTCTACGCCGCGTCAAAAACTTCGAGTTCGTTCCTGACGACCTTTCGGCGGGAGATGGCGCTGGCGAGAAAACACTCCTCTTCAACACTGCTGAACCTTCTGCACTGGATCAGCTACATCGGCATCAGCGCCGCCTATCTGATCCTGAATTCACGCGCGCGGCTGAAGCGGAAGCGCTGAGCGGCCGCATCAGGACGCGCTCTTTACGGTCTGCTTCGCGCGTCGCGCAAACCAGTCAAAGACCATTTCATAGGCAACAACGAAGAACAGGAAAAATCCGATTGACGGCATATACACCCGATGTTCGAAAATCACGTCGATGATCGGCACAAAGCTTTGGACCGGTGAGAGCCCGATATAGAACCACGCCACGCCAAAAGGAATCAGAAGCCACCCCTTTTTCCAGTAGAGCCAGAACGCGCCGGATACGACCGCGATATGGCCCATAAGCGATAAGAACGTCGGAAATTCAAACAGGGTCTTGGCTATGGCATAGTCGTAATCCAGGTTCTGATTAATCGGCAGAAACAGCAGTCTTATATAGGTCCAGATGACATTCAGGGAGGTGAGCCAATACGTTTTCATGGTAAT
>JANONA010000408.1:0-15476 GCA_031420575.1 Nitrospirota bacterium
CGACAATTGGTATGGTATCGCGTATATGTATTGTATATAAGACAAATATGACTTGCTTTTGCATATTGCATTGTATATAATACAACAATGCTAATTAAGATAGGTCTGGAAATACGCACCGCCCGCAGACTTCGCAAGTTATCTCAGGCGGAACTTGCGAAGAGTCTGGGTATGAGTCGATCGACGATCAGCCAGATCGAGTCTGGTACAGTGCGGGAAATCGGCGTGAGGAAGCTGATGCGCCTGCTGGATTTGCTTGGACTGGAACTCCGGGTACGTCCTGCCGCGTCCCCACCAACGCTTGAAGAGTTGCGGGAGGAGCGGACGTGACGATAGGCGCTGAAACCCTTGTTGTCCGGGTGGCGGGCAATCGGGCCGGATTGCTTGGTCGTGAAGGCAGGCTGCGCCATATTTTTGCGTACGGCCCTTCAACTCCGGATTCAGCCCAGGTTTCGCTGACCATGCCGGTGCGCCTTGAAAGCTGGGCCAGCCGGGATCTTCATCCCGTGTTCCAGATGAACCTGCCGGAGGGGGCGCTGCTGGAGGCGATACGGCGCGCGATTGCCAAGCTGGCCGGCGAGGATGATCTGACGATTTTAAGGGTCACAGGCGGCAACCAGATCGGACGTAACCGTTTTTCTCCTGTCGGCGACAAGGCTCCAGGCCTCCCTGAATCTCCGGAATCTCTTGAAGAGTTGCTGACATACCCGGATACTGCCGAGCTGTTTCAGGAGCTTATGGATCGCTACTCACTGCGGTCGGGGATTTCCGGTGTACAGCCCAAGGTCATGCTTGATGCAACGGATCGGATTGCCTTGACCACGACCGGGTATATCGTCAAATCCTGGGGGGGTGATTGTCCTCAGTTGGCCGCCAATGAGTTTTTCTGTATGTGCGCAGCTCAACGGGCGGGGCTGCCGGTGCCGGAATTTCATCTGGCTGAAAACGGCGGCCTCTTTGTGATGAAGCGTTTTGATCTTGCGCCGGGCGGGGTGTCGCTGGGGTTTGAGGATATGTGTAGTCTGCAGGGGGTTGGAACCTCCGAGAAGTACGCCGGCAGTTATGAGCGGGTTGCGCGAAGCATCCGGGATTTTGTTTCGGGCGAATACCAGGCGCAGGCGCGGGAGCAGTTTTTCGAAATGCTGGCGTTGTCGGTCATGGTGCGCAATGGCGACGCCCATCTGAAGAATTTCGGGGTGCTGTACGAAGCGCCGGGGGCTGTGCGTTTGGCGCCGCTCTATGATGTGGTGACCACCACGGCCTATATCCGAAAAGATGTGCCCGCGCTCTCGTTGGCCGGAGCCAAGAAATGGTGGTCTCGAAAGGCAATGGAGCAGTTTGCGGTGACTCATCTCTCTCTGTCTTCCGGCGCTATCCGAAAAGCCTTTGAGCGGATTGCCGATGCGGTGGCGGAAACCCGTGGAATGGTTCTGGCGCATATCAGCGATCATCCCGAATTCCGGGAGACCGGTGAGGCAATGCTTGCGGCGTGGGAGAGCGGAGTTGCGGATTATTCGTAACGGGCGACTTGCAGCCCTGTTTTCTTTAGCGATGGTGTAGTCCATTTCTCTGAAGACTCCGGACCCTGAAGACTCCTCAAAGCGCAGATAAGGCAGATCATGAGTATGAATCGGAAAGCAGGCATCGCGTCCATAGTAATCACACTGTGCCGGAAAAAGCAACTAATGAAAAAAATGGCGGGAGAGCATGAGAATCGAACTCACCTTTCCTGACCAAAGCCAGGAAACAACGGATTTGAAGTCCGGGACGGGCACCAGCTCCGTAACCTCTCCCCAGTAGTGCGTCATTGAAAATCGCGGATTGGATTGTATTCGGCTCCAATTACCGGATTATACTTGAGCCGACGGCGGTTGGCAACTTTAATTTTACCCCGTTAGAGAAAGCAGCCGACTCCTGTCAGCGGTTGACATTATACAATTACAGC
Source organism: Nitrospirota bacterium (assembly GCA_031420575.1). GTDB lineage: Bacteria > Nitrospirota > UBA9217 > UBA9217 > UBA9217 > JALNZF01. The sequence goes on from JANONA010000408.1 coordinate 1,946, forward strand.
TTGTGGTGCAAAGCCACAATCCGTCATCGTTGGTGAATTTGTTCTCTAACGGGGTTTACCAGCTCGTCCATTCGTCCGTCACTCTTCCTTTTCTCGGTCCGCGCTTTTTCTCGTCAGCAGGTTCACCGCCTGGTCAAGGTCGCGGTGCGCGCCGATCAGCACCACGATGTCGTCGGGCTGGAGCATAAAATCCAGGCCCGGGTTCGTGTTCGCCTCGCCATCCCGGGCAATGGCGATGACCGTGGCGCCGGTGTTCTTCCTGATATCGAGCTCCTGGAGTGTTCTCCCGACAGCGGGAGCGCCGGGCTCGAGTTGGACGTTGTCCACGGTCGCCCCGGCAAAGAGCGAAGCAACGCGGCCGAGATTCTCCTGATCGAGGGAGAGGCCCCGAAGCATCTTGTAACCGCCGAACCGCACGAGCTGGATCTGATTGGCGATAATATTCCCCGGAACATGATATTCATGGAGCACGCGCGAGAAGATCTCGATCGAGGTTTCGAACTCCTCCGGGATAACCTGATTTGCGCCGAGCTTGTAGAGCTCGTCGACGTCAGCGGCGTACCGCGTGCGGATAAGAATAAAGATCGTAGGATTGATCTCCCGGGCCAGGCGTACGGCGAGCCGGGTTGCCGTATTGTCGGAGATGGCGAATACGATCACTTTGGCGCAGTCGACCCCGGCGCGCAGGAGCACGTCTTTCCGGGTGATGTCGCCGTAGATGATGGGCTCGCCCCCGGCGCGCGCCCTGCGGATCGTGTCGGCGTTCACTTCCAGCACCACATAGGGAATGTGCGTGGCCCTGAGCGTCTTCGCGAGGTTCTGTCCGTTCAAACCGTAGCCCGCGATAATGGTATGGCCGGTGAGGGCGCAGAAGTCTTTTTTCTCAACGGAGCCCGATGAGACCTCGGGCAGGCGTCTTGTGAGCCACGGGGCTGACTGGATGAGAAAGGGCGTTGCGAGCATGCTCAGGATAGAGGTGTTGATGAACATCTGGAAAACGTCCTGACCCATCAGGTCGCGGGCCTGGCCCTGCTGCGCCAGGAGAAACGAGAATTCGCCGATCTGCGCCAGGCCGAGTCCCGCAAGCAGGGAGCTCCGGATCGGATAGCGCAGCATGGTTGCGGTCACGGCCACGATCCCGGATTTCAGAATGATGAGGAGGAGCGCCATGATAACGAGAAGGACCCAGTGGGCCATGAAATAGTCGGTCTGGAGCAGCATGCCGATGGAGATGAAGAAGAGGCTCGCGAAGTAATCGCGGAAGGACATGATCTCGACGACGATATGGTGGCTGTATTCCGATTCGGAGATGATGAGCCCGGCGAGGAACGCGCCGAGGGCGAGCGACAGGCCGAGGCTGTAAGTGATCCACGCCGTGCCCAGGCACAAGAGCACCACAAGGAGAAAGAACATCTCCCGATTCCTGAGTCGTATCACCTGGTGGAGCAGGAAGGGGACAATCTGGCGCGCCATGAAATAAACGCCGATCAGGCCGAGCACGGCTTTGCCCAGGGACATGAGCACGGACAGCGGTGTGACCGCGCCTTGCGCGCTTGCCTCGCCGAGGACCGGCAGCATGAGCATCATGGGCACGACGGCAATGTCCTGAAACAGCAAAATGCCGGTCGCAAGTCTGCCATGCGCGGAGTCAAGCTCGGCACGGTCCGAGTACATTTTCAGCACGATAGCGGTGCTGCTGAGCGACGCCAGGAACCCGAAGAACACCGCTTGCGGGAGGGGATAGCGGAACAGGAGCGCAAGAGCGGTGACCGCGGCGATGGTCAGGAGAACCTGTGTCGCGCCGCCGAGGAGCAACCGGCGGCCTGACCGCATGATGTCGGTGATCGAGAATTCAAGCCCCACCGCGAACAGAAGGAGCACCACGCCGATGTCAGCGAGCCGTTCAACGGCATGGGTCTCGGTGATAATGGCGGCGCCATACGGGCCGATCAGCACGCCGGTGATCAGGAACCCCACGAGCGCCGGCAGTTTTGCCCGGTGGAAGAGATAGGTGATCGGGAGCGAGACCGCGAGGATGATGATCAATTCGCGGAGTACGGTGATTTCCTGGTCTTGCATAGGGCTATAATAGCATAATTCGGGAAAATAGCAAAATCGCACACGTGACCAGGGAACGGACCATACGCCTTTGTAGGGCGCGTTTCCCAAACGCGCCGAACAACCTCACCTGAGAATTTTTCACGCGCTTTCTTTTCAAGAGGAAGCTCAGGGCACCCGAACCTGCTTATGAGTGTCCTTTATCATGGCGATGAACTTATCCGTCGGGAACTTCGATGCGACGGTTCCCGCGGGCGCGGTTACGCCGTCAAAGAAGGTGGCGTTTTGCCAGGTATAATATTCGATAATATCCATGCAATCCTGGCCGATCGCGGACCCATAGCTGAGATAGTAAATCTCGCCATTCCTGAAGTAGATCCTGATCAGGTCTTCGCTTGACTCCTTCACGCCCAAAAAAAGCGCGCCGCTATTTTTTGCATCACGGAGCTCTTGCATCACATCCGAGAAAAACCGTTGCCTGGCCACTTTTCGTCTCCTTGGTATTACGTATATTGTGTTCCTTTCCCGAGACGGGAAAGACTATCCCCGTAACACCCTCTTATCCCCAACACGCTGCGTCAGCTTCTGCGAGTCAAAATATTCCATGAGCGGCACGGCGAATTTCCGGGAGGTCTTGGCGAGGTCGCGGAACTCAGCCATGGTGATCTCTTTCTTTTCTTCAAGATACTTCTTCAGATCAGTCCTGATCGTCCCAACAACATCCTTGTCAAGATGGAGCGAATCGTTGATGCGGACGGTGCGGCCTTCGTCGGCCAGCAGCTTCAGCAGGTCCCTGGCGTCCTTTTCCGGGACGCCGAAAAGGGCAGGGAGCTCTTCCCTCACCGGCGGCTTGGCGCCGCCTTTTTTGATGGCTTCGACGATCTTGTTCTTGACCTCGTCATTGACCGCGCTGTTCGCTGCCTTGAACCCCGGAACCTTGAGCTTCGAGCCTTCGGCTTCAAGCTGCTTCTTTTTCATTAGGCCGTCGAGGGACATGTTCAGGACCTTCGGGTTGATCCGCATGCGCAGCATGCCCTTGAGCTCTTCTTTATCCAGGCCGGGTTTGAGCGGGTTATCTTTGTGATACTGTTTGATGAGGTCGAGCGTCTTCTTCTCCATCGTGCCGAGATGGGACGTATGGACATAGAGGCTATCCGCCCTGAGCACGATCTTCTTCTGCGTTAGTGAGGCGAGGGCGGATGTAATCTCCTGCTTGTCCGCGGCAACGGCGCCGATGGCCTCGTTCTCCTCCATGCCCGCAAGGCCCTTCCCGGAGATAAAGATCGCCAGCCTGTCCTCGGTCGTCCCTTTTTCGAGTGTGCCGAGATTCTTGAGCGACTCCGGCATCGTCGCCTGCTTGTGCCGCCTTGTATGAGGGTTCAGGACCATGCCGCCGCCCAGGGTCTCCATGGGGGAGTAGAAGCGCAGGATGAACCGGTCGCCGTGCTGGATGATCACCGGCTGTTCGAGCCGGAGCTGCACAAAGGCTTCCTCACCCGGCGCAAGGGTATTCGCTCCGAGGATCGCGATCCTGCCGATGGCTTCCTGCGTCGTGTTGTAGAAGCGGATGCGCGCTCCGGTCTTGAGCCCCCGCGGCGCCTGCGTGAGCAGTTCGAGTTTTGCGTCCAGCGTTTTGGTCGCTGTGAAGAAAGCGGCGCTCACGATCGTGTCCCCGCGCGAGAGCTGGTCCTTTTCCATGCTCTGGAGGTTCACGGCCGTGCGCTGGCCCGCGACCGCGCGCTGCACAGCCTGGTTGTGGGATTGGATGCCCCGTACCTTTGTTTTGGTCCCCCGGGGAAGGATCTCGATCTCCTGTTCCGTGCTGATGGCGCCCGAGAGCAGGGTGCCGGTGATGACCGTGCCGAAGCCTTTCATGGTGAAGACGCGGTCTATAGGAAGGCGCAGGATTCCATTCGATGATTTTGGGGACACCTCGTTCGAAAGCCTGGCAAGTTCCTGGACGAGCAGGGGCAGGTTCTCGCCGGTTTTGGAAGAGACCGGAACCATTGGGGACTTTTCGAGGAAGGTTCCTTTAACAAAATCGCGGGCCTCGTCCTGAACAAGGGTAAGCCAGTCCTTATCCACCAGGTCCATCTTCGTAAGGACGATGAGCCCCTTTTTAATATGCAGAAGGTCGCAGATGGCGAGGTGCTCACGCGTCTGGGGCATGATGCCCTCGTCAGCGGCGATCACGAGCATCACGATGTCCATGCCGCCGACACCGGCGAGCATGTTCTTGATCAGGCCTTCATGACCAGGCACATCGACGATGCCGAGGCGGTTGCCGCCGGGCAGGTCGAGGGACGCGAAACCCAGATCCAGGGTGATGCCGCGCTCCTTCTCTTCCTTGAGACGGTCCGGGTCCGTGCCGGTGAGGGCCTTGACGAGGCTCGATTTCCCGTGGTCGATATGTCCGGCAGTGCCGAGGATGATGTATTTCATAGGGACAGAAGCCAGGAGACAGAATTCAGAATTCAGAATGAACAAGTAGCAAATGCAGGAAGAGTTTGAAAGCAGAAGAAAAAAGTAAGAAGCATGGAGAAGGATGGTTCGAACTTCTCCTGACTACTGACTCCTGACTACTGACTCCTGCCGTATTCTTCCCACCGCTTCAACGATCTTCCCGAGCTCTTCATCATTCAGCGTCCGCGGGTCGAAGATGACCAGGCCTTCCTTGATGCGCGTGATGATGTGTGGTTTGCCGAGCCTCAGGCGCGATTCGAGCTGATTCGCGCTCAGCGTTGTGTGCCGGATGCAGACGGTCTTTGTCGGGAAGTTTCCCGTGGGCAGTGCGCCGCCGCCGCTCTGGGAGGCGTCGTCCTGGATCGATACGGAGAGGCCCGCATCATCGATCCGCTCGAGGCCTGATGACAACAACTCGGCCTTGCGCGCGATTTCTGAAAGCGGCTGGGTCAGCATCCAGAGCGTGGGGATGTCCTTCACCGCCTTGTCCATGTCAAAATACTGGCCCAGCGTTGCATCGAGCGCGGCAAGGGTCATTTTATCGAGGCGAAGCGCACGCGCGAGCGGATTCGATCTGATGGGATCGAGACAGGCTTTCCTGCCGATGATCAGGCCTGCCTGCGGTCCGCCTAACAGTTTATCACCGCTGAAGGTGAGGACATCCACGCCGGAATCAACCGCTTGCCGTACCGTGGGCTCGCTGCCCGCGCCGTAGGCCCTCAGGTCGATGAAACTGCCGCTCCCGAGGTCCCACATAACCGGAAGATTGTGTTTTTTCCCGAGCCTGGCAAGTTCTTCAGGAGTAACTTCTTTGGTGAAACCGACGATCTTATAATTGCTCGTATGTACCTTGAGGAGCAGGCCGGTGTTTTCGTTGATCGCCTTTTCGTAGTCCTTGAGGTGGGTTTTGTTCGTGGCGCCGACCTCGCGGAGGATCGCCCCGCTGCGCTCCATCACGTCGGGCACGCGGAAGGACCCTCCGATCTCGACAAGTTCGCCGCGCGAGACGATTACTTCTTTGCCCCGGGCAAGGGTGTTCAGGCAGAGAAAAACGGCTGCCGCGTTGTTGTTCACGGCCGTGGCCGCCTCAACGCCCGTGAGCCTCGTCAGAATGCCCTCGATGTGGACATGGCGTTTGCCGCGCTCGCCTACGCGGATGTCGTACTCAAGATTGGAGTAGCCGCGGCTTACTTCCACGACGCGCTGGATCGCCTTGTCGGAGAGAATGGAGCGGCCGAGGTTGGTGTGTACGATCACCCCGGTGGCGTTGATGACCGGCTGAAGGCTCGGTTCGGAGAGTTCCTGGAGGATTGCTTCGGCGCGGTCAAGGATGGTGGAGAGCGGCGGGGCAACAGCGGAAGCGCCGGTCTCCCTCGTGAGGATGGCTTCTCGCCGCGCATTGATCGCGGTCCTGATCGCGTCGAGAACCAGCGCCCGCGGGTAGTCTGTGAGCCACTGTTTCGTCCTGTTCTCTTTCAAGACCTCGTCAACCGACGGGAGTTGTCTGAGCAGTTCCTTCATGGCAACACCATACCATAGGCCGTGTTGAATTTCAACAGGACATTTCCTCACTGAACGCTTCCGCTCCGCGCTGACAACGGTCTTTTTTTGCGCTTGACATATAACCGGGAATATGTCAATTTTACGCTCAATGAACAGGCGTAAGTTTCTTAAAGGTGTTGCGACCGCGGGCGCCGCGCTTACCGGATTGACAGCGGTCGGGGAGTTGTTCATCCCCTTTGCCGAAGCGGTGGAAGTGCCCAAGTTCAACTTCGCGCACATTACCGACCTGCATCTCGATGTTCGCGGCGAGAGCAACTGGCAGCACCGGGAGAAGAGCGTGCCCCTGTTCATCGACGCGCTTCGCCAACTGCAGCGGCTGCCGAAACTGAACTTTGTCGTGTTCGGCGGCGACCAGATCCACTATGGCCCCAACGACAAGGAGTCCCTCGACGTTTTCCAGAAGTGGACCGCGCACCTCAATATGCCTTACTACATTCTGCTCGGCAATACCGAGGTCTCGCCTGTCGGCGGCGTGTCGAAGCTGGGGCGGGAAGATTACCTCAAAGCGTGGAGCGGAAAGGGATTGAAGCCGGGGCGCTCGTCGTGGGCTTTTGACCCCGTGCGCGGGGTGAGGGTCATCGGGTTCGACGTTACCGTGGACGGCAAACCGTATGGAGAAGCGGACACCAAAGGTCTCAAGTGGCTTGAGAACGAGCTGAACGCGAACAAGAGCAAGAAGCTCATCCTTATTTTCACCCACCAGTTGTTGATGCCCACGACGCCCAGGGACACCAGCCCCGAATGGTCGTTCTGGATGGTGAAGGACCACGAGAAGCTGCGCAGCGTCCTTGAACGGTACGCGAACGTCCGGCTCGTCGTCTCCGGCCATCATCACGCGTCCCGCGTAATAACCGCCGGCAGGGTCACTTACGTGTCCGACCCCGCGATCGTTACCTATCCCTGCGCGTTCAGGTTCTTTACCGTGAGCAGGGAAGGGATACACTTGAGGAACGTGGGCCTGGATGACAAGGCGATGGTGAGCCGCGCCAGGGAACTCTTAGTGTCGGATTCCTATGCCAGGATGTACGATCCCGAGGCGCCGCAAAAGGCGGCTGATTTCAACACTGGGCTGACCGCGAAGGACCGTGAGACAACGATAAAACTGTGAAGGGGATTCCGGTTTGTGCGGCTGACCTGAGTAGCCGCAAAAAATCAAGCAGTTCTTTGCGTCCATTGCGACTTCGCGGTAAATTCCCCTTTTACAAGAAGTTCAATCGCCAGTCCCGCATTATTCCGCGGACAGCGTAAAGTCGATCCGCTTTCTGACGGCGTCGACGCGGTCCACCCGCACCCGCACCGTATCGCCGATGCGGTAGGCGTTCTTCTTTCGCTCGCCCCGCAGGCAGTGCAGCTTCTCGACATAGTGATAGTAGTCGTCGGTGAGCGAAGAGACGTGGACTAATCCCTCCACGAAGAGCTCGCGCAACTGCACGAAGAACCCGAACTGCAGTACGCCCGTGATGATTCCGTCGAACACCTCGCCGACCTTGTCCTTCATGAACTCGAGTTTGAGCATGGCGATCACGTCACGCTCCGCCTCCATGGCGATCCGTTCACGGCGTGAGCAATGCTCCGCGGCGCCGGGCAGTTTTTCAGCAAGCTGTTTGACATACGCTTCGTCTTTCAGTTTGCCCCGCAGGTCCGCCTTCAGGATCCGGTGCACGATAAGGTCCGGGTAGCGCCGGATGGGCGAGGTGAAGTGTGTATAGGTCTCGGCGGCAAGGCCGAAGTGGCCGACGTTCTCGTGCGAGTACCGGGCCTGCTTCATGGTGCGGAGCAGTACCGTGTTGATCAGCGTCTCTTCAGGAGTGCCCTTGGCCTTGGCAAGGGCCTTTTGCAGGTGGAGGGGCTTGAGCTTTTTCACCGCGGGGAGGGTGATGCCGAGTGTGGCGAGGAAATCGATGAGGTCCGTCAATCTATCTTCCGCCGGCTCTTCGTGGATGCGATAGATGAACGGAGCTTTCTTCCGCTCGATGTGGCGCGCCGTGGTCTCGTTCGCCGCGAGCATGAACTCCTCGATGATCTGGTGCGCCATGTTCCGCTCCGCTCGAATGATATCGGTCATGCGGCCCTGAAGGTCGAGCACGATCTGGGGCTCGGGCAGATCGAAGTCGATGCTTCCCCGTTTCGCCCGCTTCGAGCGCAAGACCGCCATGAGCTCTTCCATGAGCCCAAACTCATCGAGGAGAGCGGCGTAGCGTTTCCGCTGGACGGGATTTTTGTCCACGAGTATCTCGCGCACCGCGGTGTAGGTCATGCGCTCGTTGCTGTTGATGACGCTCTCATAGATGTCGTACCGCAGGATTTCGCCCTCGGGCGAGACGTCCATCTCGCAGGTGAACGTGAGCCGGTCCACGTTCGGGTTCAGGCTGCAGATGCCGTTCGAGAGCGCCTCGGGGAGCATGGGAATGGCGCGGTCCGGCAGATACACGCTTGTGGCGCGCTGGTAGGCCTCTTCATCGAGGGAGGTCCCTTCCCTGACATAGCCGGCAACGTCGGCGATGTGCACCCAGAGGCGGTAGCCCGTTTTTATTTTTTCGATGGAGATTGCGTCGTCGAAGTCGCGGGCCTTCTCGCCGTCGATGGTGACCGTCGGCAGGTCCCGGAGGTCTTTCCTGCCCTTCCGCATGGCGGCGCTGACCTGCTGGGGGATGTCCCCGGCTTCCTGGAGCGTGGCGGGTGTGAACCGGACCGGGAGTTCGTACTGCTCGATGATCAGCTCGGAATCGATACCCGGGTCGCCGGGTTTGCCGATGACCTTGACGATCCTGCCTTCCGGCGGTCTGCCGCGCATGGGATAGGCGATGATCTCAGCGGACACGATGTCGCCGTTTTTGGCTCCCCCCGCGTTCTCCCTGCCGATGACCAGGTCCTGCGTGATCTTGGGATCCTGGGACGTTACATACCCGTATCCCCCGGTCCGCGGATCAGGAAGCTCATAGGCGCCGACGACCCTGGTGTGAGCGCGCTCGAGGATGCGGATGATCACTCCCTCGCGTTTGCCCGCAATCTTCTTTTTTCCGACTGGCGGCGATACACGGGCCACGATCTTGTCGCCGTTCATGGCGTCTAATTTGCCCCGCGCGGAGATGTAGATGTCGGTCTTGCCTTTTATTTCCGGGAGCACGAACCCGAATCCCTGGGCATGGGCCTGGAATATGCCGGTTTCGAGGTCCATTTTCCCGGGCAAGCCGTAGTGGTTCCCGCGTGTTTTGACGAGCTCGCCGTTCAGTACGAGTTCGTTGAGCGACCGTTTGAGCTCGTGCCGGTCGTCAACCGTGAGTTTCAAGAGCCGCATCAGCTCGCGCACCATCATGGGCTTGCCGGTCTTTGCCTTGATCAGTTCGATGAGTTGTTTATGGGTGTAGGTCATGATAGTTCAAAAAAAGTACAGAGTACAAAATACAGAGTACAGAGTACAGAGTACAGAGTACAGAGTACAGAGTCAAAACCTCGCATTCTTTTATATTTGCTGTTACTTTGTACTATGTACTTTGTACTATGTACTATGTACTTTGTACTCAGTACTGACTTTAATTAATTTTCCCGTTGCTTCCGCGATCACGACGAGTCCTCGTTCTATCTTCGCTTCGGCTTGGATCAATTTCCTGTTTTCGCGGGTGAGCTTGCCTGAGACGAAGAGCTCTTCTCCCGGAATGGCCGGGCCTTTGAACTTGACCGTCATCTCAGCCGTCACGGCCTGGATGCCGAGGCTGAAGGCCAGCTTAACCATGGCCTCATCGAGCAGGGCCGAGAGAATGCCGCCGTGGACGATACCCTCAAAGCCCTGGTGGACGTCGGACGGAGTGAACCGAGCACTGATGGACCTCGTCTCTTTATCGAGCTCAAAATCGACAGCCAATCCGGCGGGGTTCTTTTTGCCGCAGACGTAGCATTTTTGGTTGTCGCGAAGTTCTTTCGTGAGTTTGCTCGCCGGTTTCGGTATCTTCAGCTTGTATCTCCTATTCATTATCAGTATAATATAAAAAATGTCATTTGACAATCATATAACACCCACTTTGGAACAATTATCGCGGCTCGGGATTCAGGATCCGGCGCAGGCGCGGAAAAACATAGACAGAGCAGGCGCAACACTCGGGCCAGAGGGCTTTTTCGAGCTCCTGCCGTTGCTGCTTGCCGAGCTGTCCATGGCTGCCGATCCCGATATGGCGCTGAACAATCTTGAGCGGTTCGTGAGCGCGCTTGCGGATATTCCCTCCTTTGTCTCGCTTTGCCGGGCGAGGCACGACGTTTTTCGCGCTTTCATCACGATCTTCGGCGCAAGCCGGTTCCTCTCCGCCTTCCTTGTCATAATCGCCGATGAAAGCCTGACACTCTTGTCCGACCCGGCCTTCCTCTCCCCTCGGATTGCCAAACAACGCCTTGTGGACCGCCTGGCCTCCATGATGAGCAGTGATTTTGATGAGAAAAGTTTTTTCCGCATGCTGCGGCTGTTCCGCAAACAGGAGATGCTCAGGATCGGGCTGCGTGACCTGCTCGGCAAGGCGGACCTCCCGGAGACGGTCTCTGACCTGTCGCACCTTGCCGAAGTCTGCCTGCAGCGGGCCTATGAATGGGCGGAGGCCGGGCTCACGGGGCGCTACGGTAAACCGGTCATCGAAAACCCCGATGGGACAGCCGCGCCCGCCGGGTTCGCGGTCATCGCCATGGGCAAGCTGGGAGGACGGGAACTGAATTTCAGCTCCGACGTTGACCTCATGTATGTTTATGCCGCCGACGGCGAGACAGCAGGGGCTCTCTCTTCAGACGGTTTGAGAACGAACCGGATCACGAACCACCAGTATTTCATCAAGCTGGCGGAACGCTTAAGCGCGGCGATCAACGAGAAGACCGAGGATGGGTTCGTGTTCCGCGTGGATCTGCGTCTCCGACCGGAGGGGCAGCGGGGCCCGCTGGCCCAGAGTCTCGGGGGGTACGAGATCTACTACGAGTCCTGGGGTCAGACCTGGGAGCGGTCGGCGCTGCTCAAGGCCAGGCCCGTTGCGGGCGACGAGACCGTGGGCGGGGAATTCATAGACCGCATTGCGCCCTTTGTGTACCGAAAGTATCTTGACTACGGCGCCCTTGCCGAGATCCGCGACATGAAGCGGAAGATCAACAAGGACGTGGAGCGGAAGGGGAGGACGAACCGCGATGTGAAGCTCGGCTACGGCGGCATCCGGGAGATCGAGTTCGTGATCTCCGCGCTTCAACTCATCTATTCAGGCAGGGACCGGACGCTGCGCGAGAAGAACGCGCTGAAAGCGCTCCACCTCCTTTCGCAAAAGGGACTGATCACCTATCAGGAGCAGGCGGTCCTTTCCAAGGCGTATGTGTTCCTGCGGACCGTGGAGCACCGAATCCAGATACTTGATGATCTGCAGACCCAGACGCTTCCAACGGAGGAACAGGAACTGCGCGCCCTTGCCCGGCGTACGGGGTATTTCAAGCAGGGGCTTGAGGCGGAAATGTTGCTCCAGGACTATGCCGGGCACACGCGGAAGGTCCGGGCCATCTACGACGAGCTGTTCGCGTTCACGGGCGAAGAAACCGCGCCGGAAACGGCGGGCAGGGACTACGACCTGCTGCTCGAGGCCGATACCACGGAGCAGGAGGCGGTCGAGCTCTTCACCCGATACCGGTTCCGAGACCCGGCAAAGGCGCACCGGAACCTGCTCCTGCTTCGCGAAGGTTCCGCCTTTGTACACCAGACCCCGCGAAGCCGGAAGCTTTTCAACGAGATATTCCCACCGCTGTTTCAGGAGATCATATCCTCCCCTGATCCCGACATGGCGCTCAACCATCTCGAATCCTTCCTCGCGGCGCAGGGTTCCTGGGAGTCGTTCCAGTCCCTGGTGAAGATCGACCCATCGGCCGGCAAGGTCCTGATCGCGGTATTCGCCAACAGCGAGTATCTGTCGCGGATGCTCGTAAGCAGGCCGGCTTTGATCGAGAACCTGCTCGAGTCGCGGAAAGCCTTCGGCATCGGCGCCGCAGCGGTCTTCGCAAGGGAGCTTGCGGCGCTCATGAAGAAGGCGCCGGGCATCACGGAGAAGCTCGATGCTTTGCGACGGTTCAAGCACCGTGAGGAAATACGGCTCGGCATGGCCGACCTGCTCGCAGGCGCGGAACAGTCCGTGGTGTCGCGGGACCTTTCGAAACTGGCGGAAATTTGCGTCGAAGCGGCGCTTACGCTTGCCGGGGCCGAGCTTGGGAAACGGTATGCCATGGACGGCTCAAGCTCCGGCCTTGCCGTGATCGGCGTGGGCAAGCTTGGCGGCAGGGAGCTCACCTACGGATCGGATCTCGACGTCCTCTTTGTCTTCTCCGAGGACCGTGCCGCGCCTCCGCCGGCCGGTATGACCGTGTTCGAATACTTCAGCAAGATCGCGGAAAAGACGATCGCGTATCTTTCGACGCTCACGCGGGAAGGGTTTGTTTTCCGCGTGGACACGCGGCTCCGGCCGACGGGGTCCAAGGGGCCGCTTGTGCAGAGCATCGACGCGGTCAGGAACCATTATGCCGCGCGGGCGGAGACCTGGGAGCGGCAGGCCATGCTCAAGGCGCGCGCGGTGGCGGGCGACCGGATGGTCGGGCAGGCGTTCCATCGAACGATCCACGACGTGATCTACCGTGACGTTGACCAGGCCGCGCTGGCGCGGGATATCCGCGCCATGCGCCGGAGAATGGAAGGGGAGGCAGGCAGAGAGAACGCGGGCTGCTACAATATCAAGCAGGGAGTCGGCGGCCTCGTGGACATCGAGTTTTTGGTCCAGTATCTGCAACTCCTGCACGGGAAGGAGCATTGCCGGGTCAGGGCGCCCGGAACGAGGAATGCCCTTTGGGCGCTCAAAAAAGAGCGAATGGTGACGCCCGAGGACTATGGCATAGTGGATGAGGCATACCGCTTCCTGCGGTTGCTTGAGGGAAGGATGCGGATCGTCAGCAACCAGGCAACGAGCGAGCTGATCCGTGATCCGGAAAAGCTCCGTCCGCTCGCGCGCAGAATGGGGTATAAGGACAACGGCATATTGGCGGGACAAAAACTCCTTGACGATTATGAACGCATCAGCGCGGATGTGCGCAGCCTGTTTGAGCGAATAGTGAAAGAATAAAAAAGCTCAGGCGCTCTCCCCAAAATAAACTTGACAACAACAAAAAAGTAGTTTACATTGTGAAATACGCTTAAGAAAGCGCTTGATCATTCGCCGCGAAATGGTCTTTTGATGTTTCATTTCTAATTCGAGAGGGAGGGAATCACTATGGTTCGCAGGATAATTGTCGTATCGCTTGTCGTACTCATTGCATCACTAACAGCAGTATCGGTTTTTGCAGAGTCCTCGTTTTCCATTGCGCCGCCGCCGATAGCTGATGCGGTATTCGATGCAAAGGAATGGAACATGAAGGTCCGGGGAACGTATCTTACGATGAAGGGCACCGACCCGGC
>JANONA010000409.1:0-2120 GCA_031420575.1 Nitrospirota bacterium
CGGCCATGGTGAACATCGGCCTGCTTACCGTACAGCTCAGGAAGAAGATCGGCCGCATGGACGGTAAACGAATTCTTACGTCGCTCCTCAAGATCGTTCCCGCGTCCGTTGCCGTGGGCGTGATCGGCTGGTGGGTCAGCAGGCAACCGCTCTGGGAGCTCAGCGGCCATACGCTGTTCAAGGCCGGGCTTCTCGGCGGCGGCATGGCGGTGAGCGTGCTGTTTTATGTCATCGTCATGTGGATTTTGAGGAGCGAGGAGCTGAAGTTCATCTGGGAGATGGTGAAGAAGAAGCGAAGGTAATGCGGAATTTGGAATTCGGAATTAAACGTGCTGTTTTTCGGATCCCTCTCGGGTGGGTTGGCGTGAAGAAGAAGCTGCTTCGCTTAGAGTCGGCCTGAGCGATCGGCAGGTTGCTTGTGCTTTACGAAGCGGAACGGTCAGGTTGACAGACGCGGTGGTGTATGGTATACATTGCATTGGAAGCGAGGGGAGAGCGCCGTGAAGAGGACGCAATTATATATAGAGGATGATGTTTTTAAAGCGCTCCGCCGCATGAGCAGGGAGAAGGCTGTTTCGATATCCGAACTCGTGAGGGCCGCGGTAAAAAAAGTTTACGCCCTCGAAAAACCCGACGATGCCGATCTGATTTTAAAAGAATCCGCCGGCCTCTGGAGGGACAGAAAAGATATCGCGTCGGCTGAGAAGTATGTCCGCCAAATGAGAAAAGATTCGAGAAAAGAAAGGCTTGGTCTCAAAGGATGAGCATACTGATCGATACGGATGTTCTGATCGAGTATCTTCGGGACAACGAGCATATCGTGAAGAGGTTCAACGAAGTTTTTACAAGGGAAAAGAAACTGTGCTTTTCTCCCATTACGAGAGCGGAGATCGTTGCCGGGCAGAGAAAGGGCGAGGAGGAAATTACGTCAAAACTGTTTGGTCTTCTGGAGTGCCTGAAAATTGACGATGCCATCGGGCATAAAGCAGGCGAATATATGAAGACCTTTCGGGCTTCGCACAGTACTGAGCTCGCCGACGCCCTTATCGCCGCGACCGCTCGTCTTAACGACCTTCCCCTCTGGACCTTGAATAAGAAGCATTATCCCATGAGGGATATCGTTTTTTTTGCGTAGGGCTTATACGGAACGGAACAGAACAGAGAGCTTTGCCAGGATGAAACAGCTCTTATGCCAGGTTACACTGCGTTCAAATCAACCTGTCTTGTTACGACCGCGGCGATTGCAAGCATCGGTCAGCGGTCGGAGGTAGCGCTATGGTATTGATGCGGCTCGTAGTTGGCCCGCTCCAGGTGAACTGCTTCATCCTTGCGGATGAAAAGACCAAAGAAGCCGTGGTCATCGATCCCGGTGACGATGCCGCGGACATCCTGAAGCTGATCAAGGACAAGGGCCTCAAGGTCAAGTACATCGTGAACACCCACGGTCACTTTGACCACATCGGCGCAAACAAGGCAGTCAAGGAGGCCACGGGGGCGGAAATTCTCATCCACGAAGGTGACGCACAGATGATGGCCTCGGCTGCAATACAATCCTCTGCCTTCGGCATGCACTCAGTCTCGTCTCCGCCTGCCGACCGATTTGTGAAAGACGGTGAGGTGATCACTGCCGGGGAAATTGCGCTCAAGGTCGTGTACACACCAGGCCATTCTCAGGGCGGTATCTGCCTGCTCGGGCAGGGTGTGGCTTTCACCGGAGATTCGCTCTTTGCCGGTTCCATCGGCAGGACTGATTTTCCCGGCGGCGACCTCAAGACCCTGCTCCGTTCCATCAGGAAGAATCTCCTGACCCTGCCGGACGACACTAAGGTTTTTTCCGGCCACGGCCCGGCATCCACCATCGGCGACGAGCGGCAGGGGAACCCGTTCCTGAATAAAGAATCGGGGTTTGAATAATCCGGTTTGTCTTGAGGTTTTTGGGCTGGTGTGGTAAAGTAACGATTAAGTGATACACGATGCACGATGCATGATACATCTTTTTTTATCCAAAGGAGAATTCCATGGTTGTCGGTCCGATTCGTGAAGGTCTTACCTTTGATGACGTTCTGCTGTTACCCGCGAAATCCGATATCTTGCCCAAGGACGTGGACGTCCGCACGCAG
>JANONA010000410.1:0-2557 GCA_031420575.1 Nitrospirota bacterium
TCCGCCTTGAGGCTGACGCTTCCGGGCGCCAGCAGCTCATGGACCCGGGGAAACTGCTCGGCGGCGTAATCCTTTTTATAGGCCGCACGTGCAAGCGCCTGCTGCCATGCAGTGCGTCCGTAGTTGTCCGTAAGCTCCGCGTTCGCGCCCCGGGTAAGCAGTTCACGGACCAGGGAGTCGTTGCCAGCCGCTGCCGCCAGCATCAGCGGCGTCGTGTTAAACACCGTTCTATGATCTACCCCATAAGCATCGCACTGTTTCAGGATGCCCTGATAGAATTTTCCGTCATACTCCTGGAAATGCCGGGCATATAACCCCATACGCTGCTGGCTGTAGCTCTGACTATGCAATGTCTGATGACCATATTCATCAATATACAACGGCTTTGCCTTGTCAAAGCCCGTTTGCTTGAGAAGAAGGATCATGCGCGGCTCACCATAAAACAACGCATACTCGAACAGCGTCTTCCGCGGCTTTTGAGATACCTCCTTCGGGTCCCGCGCGCGGACGAGCAACTCCTCGACGCGGCCGGATGTGCAGATTTCCCACGGCACCGGCTGGGTCTTCAGGATGTTCCGTCTTATCTCGTCCGCCTGCTCCTGCCTTCCCTGCTGCTCGAGCCGCCGGGCCTCGGCCTGCCATTCTTCGATCGTTGATTGTTTCTCCTCGACCACGACGTTTTCGCGCGCGTTCCGAATGCCGAGGAGCGAAATGAGCGGATGGCCCGTATCTCCTTCGATCAGGAAAATCCTGTTCACGGCGCGAGTGATGGCGACATAAAGTGAATTGATGAAAAACTTATAAACCTCGTGCGCCTTGTCCGTCTTGTCCCTGGCCCGCCGGTATTCCAGGTCTCCGGCGAGGTCCTCCTCCCCGATTCCATCAACGATTTCGCTGAAGCTCTTGCGCTCAGCAGTGATGAAATTAACCAGGATGACGTTCTCGTACTCCAGCCCTTTCGCCTCATGGATGCTGAACAGGAGCGGGGTGTCGAAGAACTGCCGGGCCGCGGCCTTGTCCTCGTCGCGCATGACCAGCACGGCGTACTTCGTGGACCGCCGCGTGGTCCGGGAAAGCTCGCGTTTGGCCCGTTCCGTATCCTTCACGAACACGACTTCGCCGACAGTGTCCGACACACTGTTCATGAGGTAATTGCTCTCGCGGTCGAGCGAGCCGAAGCGCCTCTGCTTGATCATGAGCAGTTTGTTCGCCATTGCCGTTACCGTCGTCGCGTTCCGGAAATTCGATTGGAGTATCCTCGTTACCTTGCCGGATTCGAGCGCTTCGGACAGGTACAACATGGACTTGAGGCCGCTCCAGGAAAAGAAGTTCGGGTGCACGACCTGATTGGAGTCGCCGCAGAGGATGAAGTCCTCCGGCCGCTTGAGGCCTTTCAGGATCAGTTGGAGCTGGATATTCGTGATGTCCTGCACCTCGTCAACAACGATAAAATCGTACTCCGGGCGCGCGAGCGCAAGGTAGCCGTGCGCGAGGATGTTCGGATCGTACAAACCGGCGGCCTTGAGCCAGGCCAGGTATTTCTCGAAAAGCGTATACACCAGCTCCCGCTCTTCGTCGAGAAAGATGGACTGCTTCACCCCCAGGCCGAAGTACTCCTCTCTGCCGAGCCACGGCGCATCCACGACCGAGCCCGTCAGGACGCCCCGGAACTCCTCGTACAGCCGGTGCGCGTCCGCGACCCGCTGCTGCCTCGGGATCCTGAACAGCCAGTCCGCGAAGGCCCGGTACGACACCTCCCTGCCGGCGGGCACACGCATGGTCTCGATCATCTCCCGGAAGGACAAAAACGACAAGTCCTGTGACTCGTTCTCGTAATGGTGGGAATAGTAGAGGCTGCGTGAGTTGTCCGCGAGATACTTGGAGAGCGTGACGTACAGTATCCTGCCGTACAGGCGCTTCATCTTTTCGAGTGTCAGCGCTGTCTTGCCGCTGCCCGCGGGACCGATGATGATGAGCGGCGCGGACAGCCGGTAGACCTCCTGCTGCTCCGGATCAAAGGAGATCGCCTTGTCCAGAAAATGAAACCGCTTCACGCCGGGATTGACATACCGTAGCTGCAGCGCGTCCTCGGCAACGCTTTCCGCCTGATCAACCGACAATATCTTCGCCTCGTCGATCCGGACGCCGCGCAGGAACTTCGACTTCTCGTACGCGTGGTTCAGCACGGTTTCGAGAATCAGGGCGTAGCGTTCGCCGTTAAAGGACATGATTTTGAACAACAGACGATTGGCGTCATCGAGCTTCGCGCGATACAGCCCCTGTTCAGATAGTTTCTTCACGTCCGCCGAGCGGAAATCGTCCTTCGCCAGAAAGTCGATGGTTTTTTCGTACTGCCGCTTCACCTTCGCGACATCGAGATCGGCGTATTCGAGGATTTTCATTGAAAATGTTCGCTCCTGATAAAATCAAACGTGCGGCGTGCTCGCCCCGTTAGAGGCCGCGGACGCGGGCCGCGACCTGCCTTCTAACGGGGCTCGGGGAACGCGCCCTACAACACCATTATAATAATCGTAGGGACCGTTCCCCGAACGGTCCG
>JANONA010000411.1:0-1869 GCA_031420575.1 Nitrospirota bacterium
GATGGTCTCGAAGGACCTTACGACCCGCTTTCACGCCGGACAGATCATTAAGGACATGGCGGCTATTCTCGGAGGCACGGGCGGCGGCAAGCCCGACCTGGCCCAGTCTGGAGGAAAAGACCCGGCAAAATTAGACGCGGCACTCGATGCGTTGTATACTATTGTTAATCGTATTTCGGGTTTATCCAACCACGAAAAAAAATCACCAAGCACAGAGTCGTATTGAAACTGAATAAGGCGGGATAATGGTAAGCGAAAAAACGATAAAACAAGCGGCAGTTCCTGTGTTTGATACTCGAACTCGCGAAGAAAAAGGAGAACATCCATGACCGTAAAAACAATGGACCAGCATATCGAAATTTCGCCGGGTGTGGCGGGGGGGAAACCTCATATCGCCGGACGCCGCATTACGGTTCAAAACGTCGTGCTTTGGCACGAACGGCTGGGTATGAACGCGGACGAAATCGCCGCGGAACATGATTTGACTCTGGCGGATATTCATGCCGCCCTTGCCTATTACTTCGATCATCGACAGGAGCTCGATCAGGCTATCGAAGAGAGTGAAGACTTCGTTGAGGCCCTGCGGCAAAAGCAGCCTTCGAAAATAAGGAAAAAGCTGGAGGAGCGGCAACCGCATGGGCCAAAAGATTAAGTTCTACACCGATGAACATGTTGCAAAGTCGGTTGTAAAGGGCCTGCGCCAGCGAGGTGTCGACGTGCGGACTGTTGTAGACGCTGAAATGCTTATGGCTTCCGACCAGGAACACCTGGCGCTGGCATGGAGGGAAGGCCGGGTGATATTCACACAGGATGACGACTTCCTGCGTCTGCACTCTGCGGGCGTCAATCATGCCGGAATTGTGTATGCGCCTCAAGGGACATCGATTGGCGAGATCATCTTCGGGCTCATGCTTATCTATCAGGTATTGGATGCCGAGGACCTGAAAGGGCATGTGGAATATCTGTAAAGTAGAAAGTAGGCTGCGGAACACATGTTAAGCAGGCAGGAGCAATTATAAAAAACGGCTGCGCGCTCTGCAAACCGCACAAGCATGGTTGGACGCCGAAGAAGAAGGTGAAAGAAAGAGCCCGTGAAATGGAAGCAACGCGGGTGGTCGGTTCTTTTATGTTATAATTGAAACAACCTAAACCAAGGAGGGCACTATGACTATCGCAGAGGTTGTCAAAAAAGCAATGTTAGCGGGGTTGGGAGCGAAGGAAAAGGCTAAGGAATTTGTCTTTGAATTAGTCAAGGCTGGGGAACTGTCCAAGAGCGAGGGCGCCACGCTCGTGAAGGAGTGGGCCTCCAAGGCCGAGGAGAGCGCCAGGGACATGGACCACAAGGTCAAGGACGCGATCGCGGGCGCATTTGAGAAACTGAACATCCCGACCCGCGACGATCTTGAAAAGATGGAGAAGAAGATACAGGGCATCTCGGCGAGGCTCGCCAAGCTCGAGGGGGGCGAAGGGAAAGGCGGGGCATAAGCTCGCGGCCCCGGAGCGTCGGTGTCTCTTTTGGGTTTCAGGAGAGGACATTTCCTCAATGAACGTAGTGAACAAAGGATTAAAATCCCTCGTCGTTGCCTGGGGACGTACGCGGAAATGGGCCCGGAAGAACCCGTGGCTGTCATTTCTGATCGCTACGGCGGCGCTCACGGTCATTATCCATTTTTACCTTGCCCTTTTTGTTCCGCCGTCGAAGGAGAAGGCATGGAAGGAAATTCAGGTACCGAAGGTATGAGCTTCAAGGCTATTGCCGGTACTCTTCGGAAAGAGGGCATCATCCGCTATCGCGGCTACTTCGAGCTCATCGGCAGACTCCAGGGCATCAGCCGCAAGGTGCGCGTGGGCTATTACGGCTTGAACACG
>JANONA010000412.1:0-5120 GCA_031420575.1 Nitrospirota bacterium
ACAGCGTTCGACACGGTCTACGTGCAGCCCTCCGGCGACGTGGGGCTCACCGGTCTCATCTACGAGCAGCCCTTTGTCCGGGGGGCACTGGACAAGCTGGGCATCATCCCGCGCATTGATGGGAGAAAGGAATACAAGAGCTCCCGGTACCTGTTCACGGAGCGCCAGTATTTGCCGCCGCACCGCGAAGCGATCACCCGGGTGATGGAGTCCCAGTTTAGCCAGATCGTCAAGGGGGTCGCCGCCTCGCGCAAGCTTACGGAAGAGCGGGTACTGTCTCTCATTAATGAGGGACCGTTCCTCGGCCAACAGGCGGTTGATGCGAAGCTCATTGACGGGCTGGCGTACCGCGACGAGGTCTACGACAGGATCAGGGAAAAAGCGGGCGCAAAAGCCGAGCTTCTTTCGCTCGGGGAATACCGGAAGCGCGCCGGAGGCCCTTATGAAAAGGGGGAGACCATCGCGCTGATCTACGGCGTGGGCGCTGTCGTGCGCGGGAAGAGCGGATATGAACCGGCAACCGGCGGGCTCATCATGGGCGCCGATACCATCGCGTCCGCGCTTCGGCAGGCAGTGGAGGACAAGGACGTGAAGGCCATCCTGTTCAGGATCGACAGCCCCGGAGGATCCTACGTGGCTTCGGACGCCATCTGGCGCGAGCTCATCAATGCAAAAAAAGCGGGCAAGCCGGTCATCGCGTCCATGGGAGGCACGGCAGGCTCGGGCGGCTATTTTATCGCCATGGCTGCTGACAAGATCGTGGCCCAGCCGGGGACGATCACCGGCTCCATCGGCGTCTTCGGCGGCAAGATGATAACCACCGGGTTTTGGAAAAAGCTCGGCGTGACCTGGGACGAAGTGCATACGAGCACAAACGCGGACGCCTGGACCCAGACCAGGGATTTTACGCCGGCCCAGCGGGTCCGGTTTGAGCAGTGGCTCGACCATGTGTACGACGATTTCACCACCAGGGTCTCGAAGAGCAGAAACCTCTCGAGGGAAGCCGTGGAAAAGATCGCAAAAGGCCGGATCTGGACTGGAGAGGATGCGAAGGGCCTGGGGCTGGTGGATGAGCTGGGCGGCTTCTCCACAGCGCTTCTGCTCGTACGGAGAGCTGCCGGGCTGCCGGACAACGCGCCTGTCCGCTTGAAGGTCTTTCCTGAAAAGAAATCGCTGGTCAAGTTTGTTTCGGACCTCAAACTGATCGGCGCGGAAGATGAGCTTGACAGCGCCCTGGTGCGCGCGCTCGAGGAGGTGCAGCCCTTCGTCAGAACGCTCGGCTCGCTCGGCCTCTCTTCACGCTCCGAGGTGCTCCGCATGCGGGAGTTTGAATAAACGAGGAATACCTTTCCGTAAAATCACCAACCTTCTTTTCCGCGCTCCCTTCGTTACACCTGCATCCGCGGATCAAGCGTATCACGTAAAAAGTCACCGAGGATATTAAAACTTATCACCGTGATGCTGATGGCGAGGCCCGGAAAGATCACCATCCAGGGCGCGGAGGTTATGTAGGCGCGGTTCAGGCTGATCATTGAGCCCCAGGTGGGGGTGGGCGGCTGCACGCCGAGTCCGAGAAACGAAAGGGCTGCTTCGAGCAGGATGAACCCGCCCACGCGCAGGCTGCCGGCCACGAGGATCAGCGGGAGGGCATTCGGGAGGATATGTTTATACAGTATCCTCGCGGGTGTCGCGCCAAGGGACCGGGAGGCCTCAACGTACGGCTGCTCCCTGAGCGTGAGCGTGATGCCGCGCACGAGCCGCGCGAAACCGGCCCAGCCGACCAGGGTGATCGCGAGCATGGCCGAGGTGAGCCCGGCGGGCATGACCGCGCTGATACCAATGGCGAGCAGCAAACTCGGGAACGCGAGGAAGACGTCGAAGACCTGGGAGAAGAATGCGTCAACCGTGCCGCCGAAATACCCCGCGATCAGTCCGAAAAAGACGCCGATGCACAAAGAAAGCGCGGACGCGACGAGCCCCACGCTAAGCGATATGCGCGCCCCGTAAACAACGCGGGAAAGGATGTCACGGCCTTTGCTGTCGGTGCCGAAGACATGCGCCGTGCTCGGCGGCTGCTTCAAGCTGTCGAGATCCATGACGCGGGGATCATAGGGCATGAGAAACGGACCCACGACAGCGGTGAACAGAAGCAGCGCAAGCATGATCACGGCGATCAAGGCCGGCGTATTTGACGTCAGATCCTTTAAGGAAAGGTCATTCAGCATGGCAACCTTGCAGTTGAATCACTCTGAACTGTGAACTCTGAACTTTGAACTTCGATATTGTACTCCCAACTCCGAACTCCAAACTCCGAACTTCTCAAGGCTTCCCCTTCACCCTTACCCTCGGGTCCAGAAAATGATACGAGATGTCGACGAGAAGGTTCATGGTCACGAAGATCATTGCGCCGAAAAGCACGACGCCCATGATTACGGGATAATCCCGCTTCAATATCCCGTCAAGCGCATAGCGGCCGAGGCCGTCCCAGCCGAAGATCGTCTCGGTCAAAACAGCGCCGTTCAGGTACGAACCGAGGTCCAGGCCGATGAGCGTTACCACGGGGATGAGTGAGTTCTTGAGCGCATGCTTGAGCACTACTTTCGGTTCCGACAACCCTTTGGCGCGCGCTGCCGCAACGTAGGGCTGCGAAAGCGTTTCGAGCATGGACGAGCGCGTCACGCGTACGATGTAAGAGAGCGAGAAGGTCCCGAGCGTTGCGGCAGGCAGGATGAGGTAAAGCGGGTTGCCGTTGCCCATCCCCGACGGCGGGAGCCACCGAAGGTAGAAGGCGAACAGGAGCATGAGTGCGAGGCCGAGCCAGAAGACGGGGATGGATATCCCGCCCACGGAGAGAAGCGTTATGAACCGGTCCCAGTTTGTGCCGCGCTTCGAGGCCGCGAACACTCCCAGGCCGATACCGAGGATCGAGGCGCAGAACATTGCCGCAAGCGCGAGCTTGAGGGTGTTCGGAAATTTCTGGAGCAGGTCATCGGCGACCTTCCGGTTCGTGTAGTATGAGCGGCCGAGCTCGCCGCCGGCAAGAAGTTTCAGATAGCCGAAGTACTGGACCGGAAGCGGCCGGTCCTGGCCGAGCTCGGCCCGGATGAGCGCGATGGTCTCGGGGTTGGCGCGTTCTCCCGCCATGCCCAGCGCCGGGTCGCCGGGCAGGGACTGCATGAGGATGAACGTGATAAGAGTGATGCCGAGAAGGGTGGGGATGAAGAGGAGAATCCTTTTCAGAATATAGAGCGCCATAGATGGTGTCAATCTTACACAATCCCGGACAAAACCGCAATCGCAAAAATGAAAAGATCAAGCCTCCCCTATGCTGAGTTTGGCGGTTATTTCGAATGCAAGACCGTGAACTTTTCCGCGGCAGCGGCGCTGTTCAGTTTTTCGTCGAAGGATGAGAAAGCCACGGCAGGAGCGTTCCCCGAAGACCTGAGCAGCCCGGCGGCTGACAGATGAACGGCATCGAAGCCCCGTAATCCGTATGCGGCAACCAGACGGCCGGCTGCGAGCTCATCGAAATCGATCACTGCGAAACGCCGCCACTCTTCGGAGAAAGTCTTCACAAGCAGGCCATAGTCCTGTTTTTTCAGGTCCCCGGCCTTGAAGCGCCTGTTCAGGGCTGACATCATTTCAGGATACGCAACGCGGCAGGTGGCAATGATCTCCGCCTCTTCGGCCCAGGCCCTGACGAGCCCGGAATGGGCCTCGGCGACATAGAGCTTCACCAGACTGCTGGTATCCAGGTACAGGATCACCGGCGGTCCTCCAGAACGGTTTTGGCAATTGACCCGCCCTTTGCCTTGATCCCCTTCACGCCAACGGGCTTGCCGCCGGTCCAGACCGCCCTGCCTGATCCAACGAGCTGTTTGACCGCGCTCCGTTCCCGGGATATGGGAATGACCAGTGCGATCTCTTTGCCCCGGTCCGTCACCACGAGCTCCTCGCCATGGCGAACTTTATCCACATACCCGCTCAACTTTTCCTTCAGTTCTTTTATGCCGACCGATATCATGTACCCTCCTTATAACCATAATGTAGTTACCAATATAGCATAAGGTAGTCACATTATCAACAGAGAAAGCATTCAGTTTTCATCGCTCTCTGACCTTGAACCGTGAACCTTGGAACCTTGAACCTGAGTAGTTACCAGACGCTACTTATTCGCCGATCTCGGCACATAGTACTGCGTACCCTGCTTCATGCTTAGGATCTGCTTCAGCAGGTCTTCGAGGTCTTCCTTGCGGTGGACAAAGTCGATGTCGGAGGTGTTGATGACGAAGAGCGGGGTGTCGGCGTAGCGGAAGAAAAACTGATTGTAGGCTTCGTTCACGGCGGCTATGTAATCGTAATTGATCTCGCTCTCGAAGGCCCTGCCGCGCTGTTTGATGCGGCGCAGCAGCGTGTCGGTGTCCGCCTGGAGAAAGATGACCAGGTCGGGCCGGACAAGCTTGGGCTCAAGAATCTTGTAGAACTGCTCATAGAGCGCCAGTTCATTGTCGTCAAGGTTCAAATACGCGAAGATCCGGTCCTTGTCGAAGAGGTAGTCACTGATGGTGATGCGCGTAAAAAGGTCCGGCTGTGCCATCTCCCGCTGCTGGCTGAACCTGCTCAGAAGAAAGAACATCTGCGTCTGGAACCGGTACCGCGCGGGGTCTTTGTAAAAATCGGCGAGAAAAGGATTTTCTTCGGCCCGTTCGAGGACTAAGCGGGCGTCGAGCTCTTCGGCGAGCAGGGCCGTGAGGCTTGTTTTGCCGACGCCGATGGGGCCTTCGGTCACGATGTATCTCGTATGGCGCACATCCGGTTTTGGGGTCATAATAGTTTGCAACCGGGCTTGCACTTCATCACGGTGTGCGAATGCGGCAGTTCCCGAAGAAGCTGTTCCGCTGTTTTGCGCAGGACCGGATGCATCGCCTCGGGGGCGATCTCGGCAAGCGGCGCGAGCACGAACTTTCTTGTCGCCATTGAGGAATGGGGGATGACGAGTTCCGGCCGGCTCATCACCAGGTCTCCATACAGCAGGATGTCGAGATCCGCGGTACGCGGGCCCCACCGCACTGAACGCCTGCGTCCCAGTCTGTCTTCGATCGCCTGGCAGCTTGCCAGCA